>JBARWW010000262.1:0-10536 GCA_049647005.1 Acidaminobacteraceae bacterium
TAGTAATGAACCATCATTAGTTGCTTCGCCAAGAGCTCCAAACTTCCAATCAGAGTTATTTTTATAAATCTCTCCAACTATAAGAGAAGTCTTTCCAGCATAATCTTCAGTTAAGTTAAACTTACACATTTCTGAGTTAGAACTCATATCTAATACTCTGATATATGCATTTCTAATCATTCCAAAATCCTGACGACGTTTAATACAATCATAAATATTTACAACAAATACAATTTTGCTAACGTCAGCAGGTATATTAGCTAAATCCAACATAATTTGCTCATCATCACCATCGCCATCACCAGTTAAGTTGTCACCTTGGTGTATAATACTTTGATTACTATTTTTTAGGTTTCCAAAATAAATTAAGTCTTTTTTATCTTTCATTTTACCATTTGAATCAAGTAAAACTAAAGATGCGTCACAGTCAACATTTGAAGACGCTCCGCCACCAAATAGTCCACCAAGTAATCCACCTTTTTTCTCAACTGGATCCCAACCAAGACCTACCATAATTTTAGCTAGTCCATTCGATCCTTTTGATAAATCTATCTTCTGTCCTTTTACAAGATTTATTCCCATATTGCACCTCCATATGGTATATTCTAATAATTTTCCGCTTGGATTGTGATTTAATTTGAATAAATTAGCGGTTTTATTTTTTCACATTGGCGAGTAATCGCTAGGAGCGTGAAAAGATAATCCCGGTAATTTATGCTCAAATAAAATCAATGCCAAAGCTCCAACTTATTATAATATACTTGTTGATTAAATATAAAACCGTAAAACCATAAAAGATGTCTGTCTGCGACAGTTAAAATTAAACCTTAAAAGCGTAAAACATAAATCATTTGGATTCTCTTCTTGTATGGTTTTGATTTTCAATCATAGTATATTACGGTGATTTATTGCTGCGGTATTAGCGCTATTTGAGTATAAAATGAAGGTTGTAAATTAGAATTTGGCGACCGAACTTGCGTAGCGGGATTCGCCAGGTTATTCTAAATTTATAGACTAAATTTTATTCAAATATTAGCTTTTCCGAGCAATAAATTATTGTAATATACCCTTAAGCGTCTAATCCATAGTTTTTACATAATGAATCAAGTCCACCTTGGAACCCACTACCTATAGCATTAAATTTCCACTCACCGTTGTTTCTATATAATTCACATACAACCATAGCAGTCTCTACAGAGTACTCTTCTGTGAGGTCGTATCTCATAAGTTCTTCATTTGTATCTTCATTTACAACTCTTACAAATGCATTACTTACTTGACCAAAATTTTGGCTTCTGTTAATTGCATCATGTATTGTAACTGTTATAGCAATTGTGTTAATCTCTGGTGGAACTTTACTGAATTCAATGATAATCTGTTCATCATCTCCATCACCTTCACCAGTACGATTGTCTCCTGTATGTATTACGCCTCCACTTGGGTGCTTCAAATTATTGTAGAATAAAAAGTCATATTCATTTTGAGCTTTTCCATTTACATCAACTAAAAATGCTGATGCATCTAAGTCAAATTCAAGTCCACCATCATATTTATTAGTGTCCCATCCAAGTCCAATAACCGCTTTTTTAAGATTGTTTCCTTTTGTAAGATCAATTTTTTGTCCTTTAGCAAGTGATATAGTCATATTTATCCCTCCAACATTTTTTACTTTCAAATATAATATTACTAATATAAAAGAATATTGAAATTCCTTTATATTGATATAATTATAAAAGAAGTAAGTAAACTTCTTTTATAATTATAATTCATAACTTTATTTATTAAACACTAATTCCAAAGTTACCACATAAAGAAGAAAGTCCACCTTCGAATCCAGCTCCAATTGCAGCAAATTTCCACTCGCTACCATGTCTGTATAACTCTCCAACAACTACTGCAGTCTCAATACTGTAATCTTCACTTAAGTCATAACGAATTAATTCTTCACTCGTCTCTTCATTCATAATTCTAATAAATGCGTTGCTAATTTGTCCAAAGTTTTGGGCTCTAGATTCAGCATCATTTATAGTTACTGTGAATGAAACTTTTTCAACATTAGCTGGAATTAATGAAAGTTCAAGCTTAAGTTGCTCATCATCACCATCTCCTTCACCAGTTAAGTTATCTCCTAAATGAGTAACACTTTTAGAAGGGTGAACTAAGTTATTAAAGAATACAAAGTCTAAATCTGAAGTAACTTTACCAGCAGCATCAGTTAAAAATGCAGCTGCGTCTAAGTCAAAATCATTACCGCCGTCATACTTGTTTGTGTCCCAACCAAGTCCAACTACTACTTTTGTCATTCCAGGATTTCCTTTTGTTAAATCTACTTTTTGTCCTTTTGATAAATTTACAGCCATTTTGATACTGGTTAAGCATATTGCTCAACCAGATTCACCTACCTTTCGTCTAGTATTTTTCTATTATTTTCGATTCTACAGTTGTAACAAGTAAATATATATAAGTTTTACTTTAACACTCAAATTAGTTTATACCCACCATTCGAACGCAATACCTATAATATATACTAAAAATGCCACGTAACCCAAAAACATTACGCCAGCGTCTCTTTTTTTAACTCCAGTTTTCTTAAGTAAAATGAATGCTGTAATTAACATCGATATTACTAAGAATGCTAGCACGCCAGCATTTTGTGCAAATGAAACTGGAATTACAGCTCCACCTACTATCATTGGTAAACCAAGACAAATACAAATATCAAATATATTTGATCCAACTGCGTTTGCTATTGCACCATCAGCGTCGCCTCTCTTAGCTGATTTAACAGATAAGAGTGTATCAGGAATAGAAGTTGCTGCTGCAATAATAATTACTGATGTAATAAACTTAGGAATTGATAGGAAAGTTGCAACAACTCCTGCTGAAACAATAATTCCATCAATACTCACCCATACAGCTGCCATAGTAAGTACAATCCAAAAAATCATCTTTGAATAAGACATATCTTCAAATTCTTCTTCTTCTTCTTCTTCTTCTTCTTCTCTAGTAGCCAGCTTTGCTTGATGTGCTTTAGTTTGTCTATGTAGAAATAGTATGTATGCAACATATACAAGGATAAGCATAATACCTGTCACATAGTTAAATGATCCACTGTACATTGAAACACCAAGTATAATTAGTGAAAGTAAATAGAAAAACATATCTCTATATACATTCTCTTTTTCTACTTTAAGTGCTAAAACTCCTTTAAAAGCAAGAATACTTGCCATAGGAATTAATAATACATTAAAGATACCTGAACCTGCGATTGTTGGAACACCAACATCCGTAAACTCTTTGTATATAAGAACCGCAATCATTGCTGTTGCGAACTCTGGGAACGAAGATGCAATTGCATCAAATGTCGCTCCACGCACTGTTGATGGAATTTTAAGTTTAATTCCAAGTACATGTAGTACGTCGCCTAATTTATCTGAGGCTACACTTACAATCCAAGACATAAAAAATATCATTGGAACTGCTATTATCATACTGTTAATAAATTCAAACACACAATCACCTTTTCACTTTATAATTTAGTAATACTTCTAGCTAAAATATCCCTATAGAATTCCATTATAACATTCTTTTATAGGTTCTACACCACTATTTTGTAAGTGTAATTACATTGTATCCACTCCGAAGTTGCCACATAATGCTGACAAGCCACCATTAAAGCCTTGTCCAATGCCCTGTAATTTCCATTTGCCACTATGACTATATAAATCACATATAACGATTGCATTTTCACTAGTCAATTTTTCAGTAAATTTATAATTTAGAACTTCTCTTTTAGAAGTTGAAATTAAACTAATTGATCCACTTTTTAAATTTCCAAATTTATTGGATTCATCATACAGGGTTGCTGTGAGTGAAATTCTTTTTATAGACGAATCAACTTTATTTAAATCAACTGATATAACATTATCAAATCCTCCACTAATTTTAAGTGATAGGTCATCATCTATTTTAATGGATGTATCTTTTGATAGCTTATTGCCGTAGAATATAAAATTATCTTCCGTTGACTTTCCAGCTTCATCTAATAAGAACATTGAAAAATCAACCTCAAACGCGCTTGACTTATACTCGAGTTCAACACCTATAACAAGTTTGTTATCCACTATTCCAATGTCATTAATTCCAAGTTTTTGACCAGCGTTCATTGTCTTTGCAGTACTTCTATCTATTCCTAAAGTCTCAAGCTTTGCTTTGCTTTTCTTTGCTACTTGATTAGGCTCCTGAGCACTACTTACTAAATTCTGTACAGATGCACTTGAAGACTTAGTACTAACCTGCTTAGCTTTAGAACTTTGAGTTGAAGTAAGGTTTTCACCACCAGCATATATAATTTTATTATTTTTTGAAATACTTATTTGACCATTATAAAATAGTCCACTAGAACCATCTACTTTTATTTTGCTATTCTCAAAGGCGAATGGTTCTCTTTTTCCAGATTCAACTGCTATCTTCATAAGCCCACTCCTAATCTATAGAAACATCTATTCCGCCTTGTCTTTCTGATGGTTGAACAATTACAACCTCACCATGGTTATTAAATTCCATAACGTAACTCTCACCTGATGATTGCCCAATAAACGTTTTCCAACTAACATCAGCTCTAAATCCTGGATCCGGACCAGTCCAACAAACCACTGCATCTGGATCAACTACGCAAGGTGTTTCTAAAACAATTGGATTTCCATTTGTTGTAACTATAACCTGTGCACCATCTTCTTTTCCAGTTATGTTTGTAGTAAATAGTCCTTTTTGTGATGCTATACCAGAAGCTATAAATCTAACTTTATAATCACAATCTGTTGTAAAAGCCATAAGATTTTCAGACTCGACACCAAGAGACTGTCCTTTATTAAGAGTTATAACACTTACATGATTCGCTCTACGCGCCATATAGTACGAACCTTTTCCAGTAACTTTCATTATTGGAATATTCTCACCCGTTAACTTCCTTGCTGCTAATCCAACTAAAGAACCAAGCATACTTTTGTTTTGATTAGGATCAAGTAACACCTTTTCAGCTTTAAATTGACCTGTGTAAGCTACCATAGCACCAGCACGAGCAAAAAAATCACCATCACCTTCTGCTATACATGTTAACTCTTGATGTATTTTAAATTTGAACATATTATCCCTCCTGTTATACTAATTATAGCTTAACTTTTTACAATTATAACAAGGAGTTATTAGAATTTCATTTAAGAATTATTAACATTGTCTAAATTTATTCTCATTATTCAATATTTTCATTTTCTTATGTTATAATTTTAGTTATAATTAGCTTAGTAAAATTATATTTTTTACTAAGCTAACAACACGATATTTTTAGGAGAGGACTTGCAATGGATAAAAACAAGCACATCCAAATGGACGTTTTTAATCATAGAAATATTTACGCTGATGTTTTTATACCCATTATGCGTAGATCCGGCTTTAACACTGGAGTTAAAATCACTTATAATATAATTTGTTCTAAGCAAATCGGTGTTTATTTAAGTGGTAAAGATGAGTTAGACAAACTTATTCTTATGATTAAAAAATTAAAAAGTCATAATATAAGCTATCAAATTACAAATGACAAACTAGATTTTAGACCTATGAACTCAACTATTCAAATTATTAAGACCTCATTTACAAATTATGAGCCAAATGAGAATTCAATTAAAAATATTGTACATAATATATTTTTAAGTAAAGAAATTTTAACATTTAATCCAGATGAAGCAAAACTATCTATTATAAAGGATGCTTTAATTAATACATTAACATCTTTCGAAACTTCTGAAACACAAGTAAATTCTAGTAAGATGATAAATGTAGCAGTAAAACTTATTTACTGGATCAATAGCTATCTTAAAAACATTTTAGATGAAAGAACTGAAACTTTAGATAAATCTACGATGAACTCTAAAGTAATTCACCTAGGGGATTTATCACATCAAGATTCTTATTATATGCTTTTATCTTTTAACCTTGGCTTTGACACACTTTACACAACTTTCGAAGATACTAATATAAGTCATTTTTCAAAGAAATTACTTGAGCTTGGAAAGCTTACAAAGCACACTAATTTTGATAAAAATGCATTACTATTAACACTTGCTAATGATAAAGTGAAAAATGTAGCTCCAATACATAAACAAGTGTCCACACCACAAAGAAAAACTATAAAAGATAAAGCAATACCTATTGCAAGTAAAACTAACTCTCCAAGCATGGGCAATATAAACTTCAATCGCCCAGGAAGTAGTAAAACAAGTAATATAGCACCGAGTAATGGGCCTGTATTTAATTCAAACACAACTAGCTCGTCAAGTAGTAGACCAGCTAGTCCTACTATTAATGCTACAAAACAATCTAATAGTTCTCAAAGTAGACCCGTTAGCTCGAAACTTGTTAAGAAAGAAATTCAATCAAACATTGTCATAAATCATAAAAAGTTTGACAGCGATATAAACTCACTACTTGCTCCACTAAAAGATCGCGCCGGATTTATCGGCGATCCCTCACGAGTAAATCCTGTATATTTCGCTAGATATATAGGGACTGATAGTGATAAGAATGTCTACCGTAATAGGCTATTTAAATTTGATAACACACTCTCTAGAGAATTTAGAAACTATACGAAGTTTCAATCGCCTATTAAAATTGGCAACTATGCAGATATTAATAAGAAAACTAACCTAATATGGCAAGAATTTAGCGAATTAAGTTTAGATAAATTAGATGATTTTATTAAATTCTTAAATGGGTCTGATGTATTCTCATTTATTTCTGATGAAAATCTTAGAAATCGATCTTCACTTGCTATAAAAGAAGTACTCAAAATAGCTTTTCATGGCTTAGATTCGATACCTACATCTAAAGTTAAAAATTTGGTGATTAAATTAATTGGATGGTTAAGTGATCATAGCAGTACACTTGTTAATGGATACTCTTTTGATAAATCACATAATCCAAAAATTATGTTTTATGGTGATATCAAATCACATGAAGCTCTTTATCTCATCTTTTTACACTACTGCGGTATGGATGTTATATATATAAATAGTTTCCAGGACGACGTATTTGAAGCACTTGATCCAGATGAACTTATAACAAGTGTTCATACGCTTGATAAAGTTCATCCATTAGAAGAGTTTCCAACATCAGAAGTAATGATACTTCAGCAAACTACCGCTTATGAAGCTTCTGAAGAAATATCTAGAATAGTTCATAATGATCAAGATGGTGTTTATAAACCATGGCAATTTGAAAGCTATAAAACTATGCCATTAACACTTCGAACTACATATGATGAAGTATTTATACTTTGGGATGAGCAAGCTAGAATTCGAACTGGATTTAAAGTTGAGAAAAATACGATCTATATACCAAATATGTTTGTAAAGATAAGTGGTACGCAAGAGCTTATAAATGAGTATTGGAATATTGTTAGTAAAGCAACTAGTTCAAAGTTAACTCAGTTTTATACCAAGCTTCCTTTTACAAACATAGATTTTTCAAATAATGAGATTTATGCTGTAGATACTGCGTTTGAGAATCATCTTACTTTATCATTTGAAAAACTTAAAAAGCATAATTTATATAAGTATTCTCATCTTAGCAGTGAACTACAACTTTTAATCTATGATAAACTTTGTATGCTACTTGATACTGATATACTTATAAATAGGAACGACAATGATCTAAGGCTTAAAGTTGTTCTGACTGTGCTTAGCCTTAATCCTGAACTACTGAAACTTATTCAAAGCTTTGACTTTCCAGCTAATATACCAAAGCTTGTAGTCTACGACTCTGATGAAACTACATTTTCTCAGGCTGACTCGATTACTATGGCATTTTTATACACACTTGGTTTTGATATATGTGTTTTAACACCAACTGGATACAATAATTTTGAAATGTTTATAGATGACAAGTACTACAGTGTTTTCAAATTGCCAAATAAGCAATTTAATTTAGAGTTAGCAGATTTAAAAAGACATTCCGGTGCAAAAGGCAGGGGATTTTGGGCCAGCATATTCGGATAAAATTTGAGGAGGCGTTAAATATGACAACAGAAAACCAAACATTTGAACTAGATTTAGTAAAAAAAGAAACTGATTTGCAGGTACAGTTAGCTAACTCACCTGAAGTTCTTGCAATTGCACAACAAATTGATACAAGAGATCCTAATTCAATATTAAAATTTGGTCACGAAACGGCTAATGAAATTTCAAAATTCTCAGATCAAATCCTTCAGACTATGCAAACAACTAAAGTTGAAGACTCTGGCGAATTACTTGTTCAATTAAATAAAATCATGGATAAATTTGATATAAAGGACTTTGAAGAGCCAAAGCAAAACTTTATAACTAAGATGTTTAAAAAATCAAAAGATATGATTGATTCACTTTTTGCAAAGTATAATACAATGGGCGGAGAAGTTGATAAGGTTTATGTTCAACTTAAATCATATGAAGATGAAATAACTAGATCAAATGCAATGCTTGATCAAATGTTTGAAAAAAATACTGAGTATTTTGAAATACTTACAAAATATATATTTGCAGGAAACCAAGTTCTTGATGAACTTAAAAATAACAAGTTGCCACAACTCGAGCAAAAAGCTGTGGATTCTGGACAACAGTTAGATAACATAAACTATAATTCAGCTCTTCAGGTAACTGAAATGCTTGATCAAAGAGTTTATGACCTTGAACTTGCTAAGAACATTTCACTACAGACAATGCCACAAATTAAGTTAATTCAGCAAGGTAACTACAACTTAGTTAGAAAGATTAACTCAGCGTTTATAATTACACTGCCTATATTTAAGCAGTGTTTAAATCAAGCCATTACCCTTAAGAGACAAGCTGTTCAAGCAAAGGCTATGCAAGCTCTTGATGATAGAACTAATGAATTACTTCTTAGAAATGCTCAAAACACAGCATTACAATCTAAGCAAACTGCAAGACTTGCATCTACTTCATCTATTAAAATAGAAACACTTGAAGAGAGCTGGGCTGTTATTATGCAAGGTATAGAAGAAACTAAACAAATTCAAAAAGAAGCTGCGCAGGCTAGAGTTACTGGAACTAGACGTCTTCATGAAATTCAAGAAGAATTTAGAAACAGTCAAAGAGCTGGTGCGTAAGCTAATTAGAATTACATTTATTAATTTGTAATACAAAAATAACCTTAACTAGTTAATATCTAGTTAAGGTTATTTTAATTTTTCATTAATCAAAGTTATGCATATCTATTATGCATTACATATCTTACATCTGAAGAAAATGCAATATAGAATAATGTAACTAAATATAAAGGTGGTATTACTATTGAAACAATAATAACCCATAGAGGCATATTAAATGATTGTAAAAATCTTGCTATCATGTAAATTCCAAATACGAAATTTACAAATGGAATAAACACAAGAAGTATCCATAATGCACTCTTATCAATGATGTGTAATATCAATATAAACTGTAGCACTGGAATAAATGCTAACCATCTATTAGCCACATTTGCTTTTTCTGATATCTTATATATCGTTATAGCTTGAATTAAATACATTCCAATTGAAAAAATCAACATCATTCCTGATGCTAAAACCGTTCCTAATAAACCTAATATATCCATAATACGTCCTCCTTAAATTATCGTTCTCTATTATAATACCCTGATATTCTTAACTTACCCTTAATTAGATATTAAAAAAGTATTATTTCGGCTCATATACATCTATTATTCTTACGATTTTCTATCTATAAGTCATTTTATATTCTTTTTCATATTCATCTATATCTTATATACATCTATATGAATCCAAATAGTTAGCTTAATATGTATAAGTATGGAGTTGTATTGGCATTGGTATTGCTAGCTAATCTTTAAGAATAAATTTACATCTTAAAGCATGATGATAAATTTATTTGCTGGCGTATTGCATATCTGCGCTTCGCTCCGGATAATTTCTACGAAATTATTTACATAAAAAAAACCTATTAAGCAAGCTTAATAGGTTTTTGAAAAATCATTCAAATTAGATAACTGTAATGTTCTCAGCTTGAGGACCTTTAGCGCCTTGAGTTACGTCGAAAGAAACTTTTTCGCCTTCTTCAAGAGTCTTGAATCCGTCTTTGTTGATTTGAGAGAAATGTGCAAATACATCATTTCCTTCCTCTGTAGCGATAAAACCAAATCCTTTTTCTGCGTTAAACCATTTTACTGTACCATTCATAATTTTGTACCTCCGAGTTTTTATTTACTTGTAATTCTCTTAAAAAATGTTCATTAAAAATCTCGAAATTACATTTATATAAAAATAATTCCTAAAATCACATTAATCATTTTTTACTTCCGAACCAAGTTCTTACTTAGTATAACCCATATATATAAATAATACAAGTTCTTTTTAATTTTTTTTTTATTTTTATATGTTTTTCCATATTTACTAATCAAAACAGTTACAATATTTGAATTATATATTTAAAAAGTGTCTAATTCAAGTTGTTTCGTAAGTTTCGATCA
>JBARWW010000263.1:0-10153 GCA_049647005.1 Acidaminobacteraceae bacterium
CACCGTAAGGCGTTCCATAATTTGACTCATGACTTCTCCCAGGTTCAAATGTAAGCTTTGACACATTGTTTCCAGATCTACTCAAGTGAACTAGATCTTTTTTTATCTTAAGCATTGTCTTTGTGCCTTGCATGCCTGATAACTCAGATTCATCGTAAAACACAAATATAACACCATCTTTCATATACACTTTACCAATCGTTGTTACTTCAACATTATGATCGGCTTCACAATCTTGTTTTATAACAGACTTAACTCTTATAGTTGCATTACTCATAAATTCTCCTTCTTTTAAAGACACTAAATTTCAGAGTATCTATACTCTATCTTTAAACTATATATTTTATTATTTGCTATGCTGATTTTCGCTCCACTTCATAACGATTTCCATTATAAGTCTAACGTGGTTTTCAGCACACTCTTTTGCCATTTTAGGATCTCTTGATTTAATTGCTTCATATATCCTTCCATGCCATGTTTGAAGTTCAATATAGTTATCAAATTCATTGAAGTATATCAACCTAAATCTTTGAAATTGATCATGTAAATCTTTTACCATTTCAATTAATTTATTATTTCTAGTTGAATCAAATATCTTGTCATGGAAGTCTTTATCTTTATCAATCATACCAGTTTTATCTTGAACACCTACTGAATTATTGAAGCCCATTATGTTATCACCAAGATCTTCAATCTCTTCATCAGTCATTCTAACTGCCGCAAGTTCTGCTGCAAAACCCTCAAGTATAATTCTAATCTCAAGTACGTCTATGATATCTTTTGCAGTTAAATTTGCTACGTAAGCTCCCTTTCTAGGTATCATTTCAACAAATTTCTCTTTCTCAAGCTTTCGTATAGCCTCTCTAACTGGAGTTCTACTAACGCCTAATTGTTCAGCTAAAGCTATCTCCATAAGTCGCTCACCTGGTTTCAAATCTCCGTTTAATATAGATTCTCTTAAGTAGTCAAATACGACTTCGCCAAGCGGCTTATAATTCTTAAGCTGCAATTTTTCACTTTTAAAATTCATCACATACATCCCCCATTATAATAACCCTACAACTCATTTCTTTTCCCGTATAATCTCACAACGTATGATTGCGGATACTTCCTTTTCATATTTGCACATGCGCGGGTCGCTTTTTCTTTAGTTTTAAAGAATCCAAATACTGTTGGCCCACTCCCACTCATCATCTCACCAATAGCTCCATACTCCATCATTCGTGATTTTATATCGAAAATAATAGGATGCATTTTAGTAGTTACATCTTCGAGTACATTTCTAAGATTTTTAACAACGCTATATGTGTTACCAGACTCCACGGCTTCTTGCATTTTAAATGTGTCTGGATGATTTTTGATATTATCAACATCAAGATTTCTATATACCTCTCTTGTTGAAACTCCTATGTTTGGCTTTGCAACTACTAACCAAGATTCAAGCTTTGAATCAATAGGGGTTAGCTGCTCACCAATCCCTCTTGCTATGTAGCATCCACCAAGTATGCAAAATGGAACATCAGCACCTATCTGAAGTCCAATGCCTAGCATGTCATCAATGCTCATATTTAGATCAAAAAGCTTGTTCATACCCTTTATAACAGAAGCAGCATCTGTACTTCCGCCAGCCATACCTGCTGATACCGGTATGTTCTTTTCTATGTATATATCAACACCTTCATCTATATTATATCTTTCTCTAATAATCATAGCTGCTTTAAAGGCTATGTTTGTTTTATCCGTCGGTAGATATTTGACGCTATTTTGAAGCCTTACTTTAGCGACTTTATTTTTATTAATAGTTATAACATCATACAAATCTATTTGATGCATAACCATATCAACTTCATGATATCCATTAGGAAGTTTGCTCGTAACATCTAATGTTAAATTAACTTTTGCTCTTCCATGTTCTATTATCTTATCCAACAAGTACACCTCTTTAAAATAAAAATTCATATACCCCTATCCATTTTTATACATTATACAAAATACACTATATGTACATTATAAGATATTTAAGTAAACTATTCTATATATATAAATCATCAAAATATGAAGATATAGTTATAATTTACTAATTTTTATGTTTTTATATTCTTTTATCAACTTTTTATAGTATAAACACTGAAAAATGGGCATAAAAAAAGAAACCTCCTGGCTTCTTCGTTTACAGTAATGAATATTTTATGAAATGTCTATTATATCTAAATTACTGCTGCAGACTGTAACCTCCACCGTATCAGTTAAAATATCTGAATAACTGTACGAAACTGTTCTCTCACTGTCCAAGCCGTTGTTTATCTTTACTGTAAATACACTTGGATAAGCAAACTCTATAACTCCCTCATTCATCTTAGCTTTACGTTTACCTTTATTAGTTCTTAAAGTAACTTTCATACCTCGACAATCTTCAACATTTTTTCTTATTTCTGTAAGCGTTGCTTTAGTAGCCAAATTTATCACCATCCTTATGCCATTAATAACATAATAACACAAAACAATTCTAAAGTCAATCATTTTACCATTTACAATTATTGTTGTCAATAAACTTTTTCATATTTATAGAATTTTAGAAGTTACTTATAGCAATATCTTAGCCCTTGTTTAAACTAATTATAACCTCTTGTAATATATTTGAATATTTTTTTTTCATTATCTGTTGCATCTTTTAAAATTTGATCCAAACTCTTTTTTTCTATCTTCAAATAATCGCCTAATACATTTACTCCTTTTACGAGCCATGATCACCAGCTGTTAAAAGCAAGATAACCTTTCTACCTTCATATTTCCACAAAATTCTATATTTATTATCAATGCGACTTTCATACACAAGGTATTTAAATATTTTTGACGCTGAGTGATTTTTCTTTGTAAATAAAGAATTATGTCTAGGATCTTCTTGTAAAAGAAGTAATGTTTGAGGTAATTTCTTTTTAATTTTGTCAGGTAATTTTGAAACGGACTTTTCAAATTTCTTAGCATATCTAAATTGAAACAATCTATAAATCTAACTTTTCAATCATATCTTCAGCTGTCATAATTTCTGATATTCTACCTTTCTTTAAATCATCGAGAGCTTCTTTCAAATCTTCAATATCCAAATTCAGCATTTTCGATTAAGTCTACTTTATCTGTTCCAGAATACTTTGCAATTTTCATTGATATACCATTTTCATCTGCTAGCAAATAAGCAGCATAATTGAATTTTTTATCTACAGAATAGAGTTCTAAATTATTTAAGAATTTATCATTTAAATCAAATCTATTTTCTTCATAATAAATTTTAAGCTGTTTAAAAGTTAAATCCTGCCTAGGAGACATAAGTTGGCCGAGTGAATTTCTTATACGCTTTGAGTATAATGAATCTATCATTTCAATAGTCATCTGTTGAACAGTAGTGCCAATCCTTATAAGACAACCGCACCCCCAAGTGGGGATACTTAACTTGACATTTATACCTGGCACTGCGATTATGTAAATGGCAGCTGACAGCTTTGTTTTGTGTTATAATTACTTATACAATAAATTTATAAGGGGTAATTATGGGTATAGATTTAAAGGATTCAATTATTGAACAAATAAAAGAGATTGGTGAAAAATACAATATAAATAAAATAGTTCTATTTGGCTCTAGGGCCAGATCCGATAACAATAAAAAAAGCGATATTGACTTGGCTATATATTATGAATGTGAGCTAAAAAAAGGATCAATATTTGCTGATATTGACGACATAGAAACTTTACTAAAATTTGATATTATTTTTATGAATGCAGAACTCAGCTATGAAATATTACAAAATATAGAAAAGGATGGTGTCACATTATATGAAAAGATATGAGAATAAATTAGAAAACTACCGAAAGGCATTAGATAGATTAAATGATGGACTAGCTAAATATGACTATGAGAATGATTTATTAAGAGATGGGTTAATACAAAGATTCGAGTTCACATTTGAACTTGCTTGGAAAACTTTAAAGTCAATGTTTGAAGATGAGGGCTTACTTGGCTTAAACTCACCTAAAACAGTATTACGCGAAGCATTTTCTGCTGCAATTATTAATGATGAAGAACTTTGGCTTTCAATGTTAAATGACAGAAACTCAACTTCTCACATATATAATGAAAATCTAGCAAAATCTATATGCCTTAATATTGAAAAAAAATATATACTTGCTTTAAATGAACTCTTAAAAAATATAATAAAAAGATAAAATAAGTTAGGTGACTGTCACCAGTAAGTTATCAGTTTAGGTATCTTTTCTCATAATTTCTAAATATTCCTCATATGAAAAAATCCTGTTTCTCTTATCACTATTTGTTTGAATTAAGATACTTAGATCTACAAGATGATTTACGGCATTTGAAACCGCATTATATGAAAGTTCTAATTCTTCGCTCGTTTTTTTAATATCTATAATCGGATTACTTTCAATATATATCAAAACTACTTTCACCGTTTTATAAGCTCTTCCTATTTGCTCTATTTTCTTAAAGTTTTGCTCGTGCAACTCTTCAAGTTTTCGAATCGTTTTGATAGCATCTTCGCTAGATTCATAAACAGCCAAAAGGAAAAATTTAATCCACTGTTCATAATTACCCTTTGTTCTAACTTCCATCAAACGGTCATAATATTCAATCCGGTTTCTTTTTAAAAAATACGAAATATATAAAGTTTCATAACTCAACACTTTTTTTTCCATCAGAAAAAGTGTAATTAAAAGCCTTCCAATCCTACCATTACCATCTAAAAAAGGATGAATCGTTTCAAATTGATAGTGAGCTAATGCTATCTTGACTAAAGGATCAATATCATCCTCTTCGTTGATAAATTTTTCAAGGTCTGATATAGCTTCTAACATATCCTCTATATTCGGTGGAATATATTTTGCATTTTTTAAAGTACTTCCTGCTGGCCCTATCCAGTTTTGACTAATTCTAAACTCTCCAGGATTTTTTTCATTTCCCCTAACACCACACATTAAAATTTCATGAATTTCTTTTAACAGTCTACTTGAAATAGGCAGATCATTAAGTCGTTTTTTCCCATATTGTGAGGCTTTAATGTAATTAATAACATCCGCAACATTAAGATTGGTGTTTTCTTCAATATTTGGATCTAAAATATCATCTAGAGTTGCCTGCGTTCCCTCTATCTGCGATGATAAAAGGGCCTCCTTCCTCACATACATTGATACAAATAAATCTATATCAGGTACCTGAGTTGAAATACCTTCTAAAACACCAATGCTTCTGTTTGCCTTAGTCAATATATGAATGATATCTTTATCATAATAAATCACCGGAGTAGGAAGTAAATGCATTGGTAAAAATGATTTATATTCAAGCTCCCCAGATAAATTCTTTTTATATTCACCTGCTCTATTTTTCATGCTACCGTCCCCTTTAATCAAAATGAAATTATACTGTTATTATAAATAACTTATTTCATTTTGTCAATTAATATGAAATAAAGTGTCGCTTATTAGTTTTTATTTCTTTCTACATTAACAAGGGGGATAAATATAGCTCAGTAAAACAATCTCTAGAGTTCGATACGTTAGGTTCCTGCACAATGTCATTACAAAAGATAAGAACTACTTGTTATGATTTTCAAATACTTGAAAAATATTCAGAGTTCATTACTGAACAGGTGTGAAAATAACAATCAATACTTCCCTAAAACTACATTTAGAGAATTGTTAAAACCCCAAACCCATTGCAATCATTAAATAAAATAAGTTAATAAGTTAGGTGACAGGCACCAAAAACTTTCATTCATAAACTTTCTACAATACTAGCTAGTATCTTTGACTTACCAAACTTAAGATAATCCCTACAAATCATAATTCTATTTTCCGATAAGGAATCCATATCATAATACAAATACATAAACCACGAAACTAGCGACTGATTTATAAAATTTTCATCTAATAGGTCTTTTTTAAAGAATATACTATCAAAATTAATAAACTTCTCTATAATTTCATCACGCTGATCTAATGTTAGTTTATCATCACTTTTAAAATCTTTGCAGTAATCAATGTTAAAATTCATAACTTCACTTGGAATTACTAGACCATAATTTTCTTTAAAATCTTTAGCTATAGCATTATTTGAGTCATTTATTTGACTGAGATTTTTATTATAATCCTCTTCACTTAAAAAACCAAAAATTCTACACGGAAGTGGTCGCACTGGATATATAAGACATCTTCCCAGCTCGCTTAGAAATGGACATTTCTGTCTTTTTACTGGCTCGAGGAAGTAATAATTAAATATTTTAGCAAGCAGGTCATTAAATAGTTCTTCCCGCTCTTCTAAATACTCATATATGCGTATAAATTCAGTATATGACGTATTGACTGATTCTGAGCAACACTTTGTACATCCTGCGCAGTCGCCGCTTGCAAGCGAATTAAGTAGGCTTTCTACTTGGACCTTTAGTCCACTATTATTTAGTAAGTCAAGCGACTCTTCTATCTCTTCATCATAAAGTCTAATTTCCATATCTACCTACCTTTTATTTAATCAAATTTAGACACTTCTTCTTTTAACCCATAAATCCAAGCTAAAAGCCGAATTTAAAATTAAGTATTAGTATTAAAAGCCCTATAAATGCATAAAACATGTAAATATTATCGGTCGATTTTTTTACAAGCATGCCATCTAAGCCAAATACGACAACATAAAGTCCAAGTACCGTACTCATCACTACATTGAGATTACTTTTAAAAGATCTATCAAATATTGTTAGTATAAGATAGACCATACCTGCAGAAGGTATTAATAATTTTAACCAGTCAAAAACTTTTCCCATAATTTTCACCACTTTTTCTTAATTGTTTTTATAAGTATATCAAAGTGTATTGTTTAAGTATATGTTTTGCTAGGTATGTTGATGAAAATTAACGAAAAGTAATTTCTTAATAATATGCATTTTCAATTTTTCTATTTATCTATCTAATCTATGCTGTCTTTCTTGTATCTACTCTCCGCTAGAATCAAGTTTCTGAAATGCTGCGTTAAGTAAAACTCCTACTATGGCAGCAAAGCTAAGTCCTGATATCTTAACTGTTTCAGTTAAAGTTATTGCTAGTGATAGGCCTGTATACTTTTCTATGTATGAGGCTCCAAAACCTAGTATTAATATAGTAGCCATTACCACTATATTTTTTGCATTCATTTTAACATTCTTGTTTTTTATAGTTTTAAATCCAATAAGTGCAATCATGCTAAACAACATTAGGCTTATTCCACCCATTACCGGAACTGGAATTGACTTAAGTAGACCACCAATTTTAGCGACAAATCCAAGTAGAATTGCAAATCCAGCTGCCATTCTTAGAATCTTTGGATCATAATTTTTTGTTATAGCAAGCACACCAGTATTCTCACCGTATGTAGTGTTTGCTGGTCCGCCTATAAGTCCTGCAAATATTGTTGCAAGTCCATCACCAAGCAGTGTTCTTCCAAGCCCTGGATCTTTTATAAAGTCTTTACCTACAACGGCTCCATTTGTAGTGATATCACCTATATGCTCCATAAATACCGCAAGTACTACTGGTACGATTGTTAGTATTGCTGCGTATGAGAACTTGGGAAGTACAAAGTTTGGAATTTCTATAAGTGAAGCTTGACTAATTATACTTGTATCTACCAGTCCCATAGAAAGTGAAACCATATATCCAACAACTATTCCAATAAGTATTGATAGTTGTCTTACGAATCCGCTTGTAAATTTATTTATTATAATTGAACTTGAAAGCGTTAGAGCTGCAATCATGTAGTTTCCACTAGCCATTCCAAATGCTACTGGTATAAGGTTAAGCCCGATTACAATTATCATAGGTCCAACAACATGTGCTGGTAAATATTTTTCGATTTTTTCAATTCCTATCTTCCCAACAAGTAGTGACATCATAACATATACAAACCCTGCAACCATTATTCCACCCTGTGCATAAGCGAGGTCACCTCCATACATTTCACGTACCGTTATAATTACTGGTATGAATGCAAATGATGAGCCTAGGAATACTGGTACTTTATATTTTGTGCATACATGGAAGATTAGTGTTCCACATCCTGCTGATATAAGTGCAATTGATGGATTAAATCCTGTTAATATTGGAACAAGAACCGTTGCTCCAAACATTGCAAATAAATGTTGAAGCCCAAGTACCATGTTTTTAATTAGGTCAAAGTTGATTTTCTTTTGCTGCGATATTTCTGCTGTTTTAGATGTCATGTTAATCCCCTTTCTGGCGTCTCTGCACCGAGTTAAAAGTATTCTTAAGTAATATTTCTGCTTTTATTGCAATTTAAGATAAAACAAAAGCCTCTTTAGTTTTATAAAGAGGCTTGTAGACACAAAATCATATGTAAGTTTACGCGCAAAAAAAATACGCACTAGTAATTTCTATCTTTTAGGCCTCTCGGACCTGCTTAAAGACTATTTAATTTAATTTGCTTCAACGATTGTAACACGGTGATTGTAGCTAGTCAAGTTTAAATTCGAAAAATTATAATTGAAATTTTGATTTTAGGGTATATATATAATAAGTCTAGATTTGTTTATTTCAAATAGAATGTAGATTATAATTTGCCTTATTTGGTGGTGAGAATCATGATTAATGGGTTTTATTCAAATTCAAATATTTTAAACATACCACGTGACTTGTATAAAAAAGAAGGTTCAAATAGTCTATTTAAAGCTTCTTCGCTACTTCTCGGCTCAAATTACCAAGCACCATTTAAAAACTCTATCAATAATTATGAATCTAATCGAGTATCAAGTTTTGTTAGTTTCTTTAGTAACACACTTAAAAGTATTAATTCATTTTCAAGTGATGCTTCTAATAAAAGCAATATAATTTCTCCTGATGACGCAGCTTATGATATTAATTCTACTTTTGATGATAGTAATGATTACTATAAACCTACAAATAATGCTTATAGTATTGTTTCTAGTTTCAATAATTTCGTTGATGATGTTAACTACTTTTTAGACACTTCAAAGAAATATAGTTCTAAAAAAAATGATACTTTGAATATACTAAATAAGCAAATTGAAAATGATCTCCTTGATAATAAAGAAGATCTTTCATACTTCGGAATTTCTGTAGATGATAATAATGGACTTGATTTTGACAAGGATAAGCTTAAAAGTAATCTTTTGAATCCTAATAGATTATCAGATATTGCATCAAAAGATGATAGTGTATTTAATAAACTTTCAAGTAGAACCGAAAAAGTCTTAGATGAACCCATTGCAAAATATATACCAAGTAATAAAAGTTCTGATAAAAGTAATGACATTGTTCTTTTTAATTATCTTAGCACATCAGAAAAAGCACCTCTTAATAATGCTATAACTTCTGGTAATGTCATTGACTACACATTTTAATTTTTTACTATATAAATAAAAAATCTCAAAGTTGATTTGATCAGCTTTGAGATTTTTATATTTCATTTATACTTTATCTATTTCAATCGGTGCTTTTACTTCTTCTAATTTCACTTCATCTACACCTTTTACAATTTCACTCAAAGATGCTACCATCCCAGCAAGGTTCTGCATATCTGATGGAATAATAATCTTAGTAGCTTGTCCATTGGCAACTTTAACCATTGCATCAAAACTCTTAAGCGCAAGAACTGACTTGTCTGCTCCAGCTTTTCGAATCATCTCAATACCTTTTGCTGTCGCTTCTTGAACTTTTATAATAGCCTCCGCTTCACCTTCAGCGATTCTAACTTGGGTTTCTTTTTTTGCCTCAGCACCTAGAATTGCAGAACGTTTCGCAGCTTCTGCATCAAGTATAGTTGCTTCTTTTGAACCTTCTGCAACAAGGATCTTAGATCTTTTTTCACCTTCAGCTCTAATGATAGATTCTCTTCTACCTCTTTCTGCTCTCATCTGTTTTTCCATAGCTTCTTGTATGTCAACTGGCGGTAAAATATTTTTCACTTCAACTCTATTTACTTTAATTCCCCAAGGATCTGTAGCTTCATCTAATATACTTCTCATCTTAGTATTAATTAGATCTCTTGAAGAAAGTGTTTCATCAAGTTCTAGTTGTCCGATAATATTTCTAAGTGTTGTTGCAGTTAAATTTTCAATTGCTACAAGGGGTCTTGCTACAC
>JBARWW010000264.1:0-1581 GCA_049647005.1 Acidaminobacteraceae bacterium
GTGCTACTCGTCTAGTAATTCTCACCTTATATACAATCGACTCAGTTATAATTGCAAATACTGGTATCGCTGCTATCATAAGAGACGCTACAGAGGCAGTTGTATACTTTACCCCATTATTTTCAAAGAAAAAATAAGCTGTAATACCAACACTGCCAGCTATTATAAAACTTAGCCTATCTTCTTTATGTATCTTAAAGCTAGTTTTTGTTTTTATCATTATAATAAACATAATTACTGTTGCTATAAAAAACCTAATAAATCCAAGTGTCATAGCAGGTAGTACCATAACTGCTACTCTTATATTTATAAATGATATACCCCATATGATTACGGTGATAATCATGGCAGTTATTCCTAATTTTCTTTTCTTATCCAAATGATTCACTCCTAGTCCAGCCTATTTCTCAAAGCATATATTGCAAGCTGTGTTCTATCTCTTAAATTAAGCTTATTTAAAACCCTTGTCAAGTTGTTTTTGACAGTACCTTCACTAATAAACAAAACTTCCGAAATTTCATTATTATTTTTACCATGAGCTACTAGTTTCACAATATCTCTCTCGCGTTTTGTGAGTGAAAAAGTTAGTTTATTTTGACTACTATCACAACTTTCATCCCCTGCATTTACTGTCATCTCAGAGAATTTTTTGAGCAATTTTGTTGTTATACTAGGCTGTATTATAGAACCACCACTATAGACCGTTCTTATTGCACTTGCAATATCACTAGGTGGTGTATCCTTTAATAGATATCCACTGGCACCACTTCTAACACCATCATATATATATTCATCATCGTTAAATGTAGTAAGTATTATTATCTTTACACTCTTGTAATCACGCTTTATAAGTTTTATTGCCTCTACACCATTTAAAAGTGGCATTTGTATATCCATAAGAATAACATCAGGCATGTACTTTTTAGTTAAAGAAATCGCCTCTCTACCATCTTTTGCGCTCGATACGATTTCTATATCATTATTCATTGATAGAACCATAGAAAGGCCCTGAGATATTATCTCTTGATCATCAACTAGTAAAACCTTAATCATCAGCTTCCTCCCACGGTATAAATCCATCTATTACAAATCCATATTCATCCGAAAACTCTATATAACCATTTAGATCAAGGAAGCGCTCCCGCATAGATCTAAGTCCAAAACCAACTTCCCAGTTAGGATCAACTACACCATTGTCTTTAAAGTGAAAATTAACACCTTCTTCATTTTCTATTATTTTTATAATAGCTTTTGTTGCTCTTCCATGTCTTTTACTATTGGTAAGTGACTCCTGAGTCGCTCTATATAATGTTTGCATAAGTGATTCATACTTTCTTATAAGATCAATTTCATATACGACATCAAAACCAGCAGTATTTGAAAAATCTTTTATAAGCGTTTCTATATCTAATGCGTCAAAACTATTAAAAGCTTCAACCACTTCTCTCACTTGATTGAGACCCGAGCGCAGAGTTTCTTTTATATTTTTAGCGTTTTTAGATGCACTCTTACTAGCATGCTTAATTTCAAGTTCTAGTACTTCCATCTGCATAATTGAAGCCGTCATAGTATGTCCTAGAG
>JBARWW010000265.1:0-1892 GCA_049647005.1 Acidaminobacteraceae bacterium
AGTTAAAAGAGAATACCAAAGCGTCAGTTTTGAACGGAGCTTCATTTTATCTAAATTTATCTTCACTTGCTTACCTCCTTCAAAGTATAACCTATACCTCGGACTGTATGAATAATTTTAGCATCATATGGTTCATCAATTTTTCGTCTTAAATAGCGGATGTAGACATCAACAACATTTGAGTCGTTATCATAATCTGCATTCCATACATGTTCAGCTATTTGAAGTCGTGTTAAGACTTGGTCTTTATTTCTTAGTAAATACTCTAGAATTGCATATTCTTTTGCTGTTAAATCTATAGACTTATTATTTCTAATGACAACTTTTGAAACAGTATTCAAAGATAAATCGCCAAGAACAAGATCATTTGCGACAATATTTTCTTGCCTACGAAGTAATGCTCTCAAACGAGCATATAGTTCATCAAAAGAAAATGGTTTAGTTAAATAGTCATCAGCACCTGAATCTAAGCCTTTAATTCGATCAGAAACATCATCTTTAGCGGTGAGTAATAAAACTGGTGTTTTAATTTTCTTTCCTCTTAAATATTCTAATACTTTTAATCCATTAATTTTAGGCATCATAATATCTAAGATAATCAAATCATATTCATATATATCAATGTAAGAAATTGCTTCTTCACCATCAAAACAACCATCAACGCTATAACCTTCATCTTTTAATTTCTGTACAATTAGATACTGTAGGGATACTTCGTCTTCTGCAATCATTATTTTCATAGTAAACCACCTTTAATCATAGTTTTGTAATAACTTATTATAGCAAAACTATATTAAAATAAAATTAAAAAATTTGAAAATTTTATTCTTAATCTTCCTTTAATCTAAGATTATTATTATAGTCTCATAGCAGTTCAATATAGAAAAGGAAGGTGAAATCATGTTAGTAACAAATAAATTAACAAAGACATATGGTGATATAGTAGCAGTGAATCAATTAGATCTAAAAGTTGAAAGAGGAGAAATATTTGGGTTTCTTGGCCATAACGGTGCAGGTAAAACAACAACTATTTCTATGTTAACCACTTTAATTAGACCAACATCAGGCAGTGCAAAAATTAATGGATATGATATTCAAAAAGAAAATTTGAAAGTTAGACAATCTTTGGGTTATTTGCCTGAAAACGTAAGAATGTATGAAGATTTGACAACTGAGGAAAATCTAAAGTTTTTTGGGAGTTTGTCAAAAGTAGAGAATATTGATGCAAGAATTGATGAAGTTCTTGAGGTTTTACAATTTTCAAAATGGAAAGATGCTAAAATTAAAACTTTTTCTAAAGGGATGCGTCAGCGAGTTGGAATTGCTCAGGCAATTATACACAAACCAGAAATTCTATTTTTAGATGAACCTACATCTGGTCTAGATCCCCAAGGAACTAAAGATATACGAGAAATATTATTACACCTCAATAAAGAATGGGGCACTACAATATTCATGAATACACATTTGTTGTCAGAAGTTACAAAAATATGTACAAAAATTGGTATTATAAAAAATGGTCAATTACTTCTATCAGAAAATGTTAATACTGTGATGGATAGATTTTCACAAGCAAAATCATTGGAAGAAATATATTTTGAAGTAGGAGGTGGCAGTCAGTATGACTAGTATTTGGGTAATTGCTAAGAATGAAATGAAAACTGCATTTAGGGATCAAGTTTTCTTAATCATAACTTTTTTGTTTCTTATTCTCTCGATTATTTCTGTTTATATTGGTGCGACAACAAAAACAGTAGAGATGCAAACATACCAACAAGTAATTGAAAGTCTAAAAGCTGCAGGAACAACAATATTTCCAGATCAACCTGTTGTAACAGGATTATCTATCTTAAAAAATATTGTTACCTATATTGGTATCGTAGGTGCTGTAA
>JBARWW010000266.1:0-11549 GCA_049647005.1 Acidaminobacteraceae bacterium
CATATAGACTTGGTGAATTAAATAAGGAAACGCAGTTTATTCTAGATAAATTTAGTGTTGAATCACCTCCCCTGCTTGAAAATGTAAAAATTCAGGTTAAGGATCTTAATATAGATAGAACTGAACCAATAACAATGGATAAATCAATCCTTCATGCATACAATAAAATGAACGAAAATAGGATAGAAACACTACCAATAATCGATTATGAGGGCAGTATAAAAGGTCTACTTACTATGAAAGACATAGCTATTAACTTTATAAGCTCTGAAAATAGGAACCTTAAAACATCTGTAAAAAATATACTTAATGATATGAATGGAAAACTACTATGTGGTGATGAAAATTTATTGATAGACGGTGAAATACTATCAATGTCCCTTTATTATAAAACTATCAAAAAGATTGTTCTTTTAAACGAAAGAAGTATAGCTATACTTGGAGATAACTACAATAACATCAAAATTGCTATTGAGAAAAAAATTCAACTCATACTTATAACTAGCGCAAGAGTACTTCCCCAGGATTTAATAGATCTAGCTACTGAAAATGGTGTTCCAATCATCTCTATGCCTATCGATACATATGAAACTACAAGAAAGCTTTCTCTTTGCAATTATGTTTCCTCTATTATGATATCTAAAAAAATTATACGATTCAAAGAAAAATATTATCTTGATGACATAAAAGAAGATATTAACACCTATAAATTTGCTAACTATCCAGTCATAAACGCTGAAAAAAAATATGTAGGCATGCTAAATAGATCTCACATACTAAATCCTAGAAAAAAGGAATGTATTATGGTCGATCACAATGAATATGGGCAAAGCGTCGAAGGTCTAAGAGAAGCTGATGTTACAGAGATAATTGATCATCATAAAATAGGCGATATCAAAACTACTACTCCAATCACATTTAAAAATATGCCTGTTGGTAGTACTTGTTCAATTGTTTATTCGCTATTTAATCAGAATAATGTTGATATTCCAGTATCTGTAGCAGGGCTTTTAATCTCAGGAATTATCTCTGATACTATGTACTTCAAATCACCAACAACTACTGATTTCGATAGAGACGCTGTTTCTAAGTTAAATGAATTACTTGATCTTAATTTAGACTCTTATGCACATGAAATGTTTAAGGCAGGTTCATCACTTGAAGGTCAAAGTATAGAGGACATAGTTCTTAAAGACTTAAAAGAATTTGATATTGAAGGATTTAAGGTATCTATATCTCAAGTTTTCACCCTAAATATAAATGAAATAATGAAAAATAAAACCGACTATTTATCTTTCATAGATAACCTACATGATATTAATTCTAATCAAATTACTCTACTTGTAATAACAGACATACTTCAAGAAGGTTCTTATATAATGCATAAGGCAAATAACAAATCAGTTATTGCTAAGTTAACTAACATAGACATAGATATGGATACAAATATCGAGCAAGGATTCTTTATGAAAGGTGTTGTTAGCCGTAAAAAACAACTAATACCTCAACTTACCGATAGTGTACTTCTATATAAAAATAATCTTTAGAGTGGAAAATACTTGTAATTTCTAATAAAAAATCATATAATGATTGTATATTAATTAACACTTTAGATTTTTCTCGACCCCACTTTCTAGAGTTTGAACAAGAAAAAAAGCCACAATCGGCTTTTTTTCTTGTTTTTTTAATTTACAAAGCATTTTAAGCAAGAATTTCTCCCTATTACGGAAATCAATTCTTCTTTTTCTAAAAAAGAAATAGAATTAACGTTAAGTTCTTCACATAGTTTTTCTATCTTCTTATCTTTGCAAATAAGGTTTTTATTCTTTGTATTTACACCTAAATTGCACTCATTTTTTATCATGGGACTTCCTACTCTTATATGCACTTCGACTGCTCCAAGTTTTCTTAGTTTATTAGATATAAAGATTACAGTGTTGCCACGAACTATGCTATCGTCTATTAGTATAACTTTCTTACCTTTAACACTCTCTTCATCTATTACAAACTTACCTTTTAGCACGTCCTTTATTTCATGCAAATCTTTTATAAAGCTTCTTTCATATTGACTGCTCATTTTCACAAAATCACTTAGTTCTTTTTTAAATTCTCTAGTATATCCCATTCCAAATGCTTTAGCACTGCTTGGAATATAGCCTATTATAAAAGTATCATCTATAAGAAGTTTTTCATTTTTAGCTAAAATTGATCCTAAAACTACTCGCAGATCTGAAATTTTACCCTTTATAGTAGCAGACTCTTCACTTGAAAAATATATACTTTCAAATGAACATAGTCTTTCGCATGTAGCAGTAATATATTTTAAAATGCTTTTTCTACATTTAAATTTCTTAGCTTCCTCTTTTTCAAATTCAAATGCATATATATCACTTGATTTCACAAAATCTATTTTAAATTCACCTTCATTAACTATTTTACTTTCAGATGATATAATATCTAGGTTTTTACTACTTATACAAACAAGTGGACGTACACCCGCATTATCTTTGAAAGCATATAAAGTTTTTTCATCATAAAGTATAGTTGAAAAAGCACCTATTACATTATCTTTTATACAAGCACTTAGACTTAAAAGACTGAAACTTGAATCTATGTACTCTATTTGCTTTAACATATGCCTACACTCTGCATTTTGTAAATTACTTGAACTTGTATCTCTCGTTTCTATATTTCCATTAAAACATATACCAACTTCATAAGAAGTAACTTGACTTTGGTATGGCTGGTTATCAAGCAAAGCATAGCTACCGTTGGTTGAATACCTTACATGTCCAACTAGATAAGTAATTGTACTATAATCCGCAAGATTATCAACAATGCTTTTAAAAAGATTTTTTAAAGATACTTTTCCACTAAATACTTTACTTATAAGTTTACCTTCACTTAATAGTGAATACCCATATCCATCATATCCTCTGTGGTTAAGTTTCTTAAGCGAAATCACAAAAGCAAATGCTATAATCAACTCATCTTTTTCTAATTTTATTCCTTCCATACTTTGGACATCTAGTAATATACTTAATTCAGTATTATTGCAACTCTCTAAAAGATAGTCATAGTTTGAAGAAAGATCTCTGTTTGGTATAAAAGCTAATACCCCACATTTTTCTCTAATCGACACTTCTAACCACCCCCATGAGTTTCTCTAAGTCTTTTGCTAAATCTTCACTTTCATAAAATAAAGACCGAATTGCAAAATTCGAAAATTTCTTATATCTTTCTTTCACTTTTTCATCATAAACATCTGTATATCCAATTCCACCAAGTGCTACTGTTTCTACATAGTCAAGTTTTGCTTTTTTCAATATGTAAACTAATTCATTTTCTGCTATAGTATTAACACCTAACTTACACTTTGTTAAAAAAATGGGAGAAATTAAAATGTAATTCGGATTTTTTAACACTGATATGTCGTATTCTTGACTTGAATGAACAGAAGTACCTATACTAATTCCTTGCCTTCTTAATTTCACTAAATTAATTTGGCTTACATTTTCAAAATCAGATTGTTTCAGATGAATAGCATTTAACATATATTTTTTACTTAGAATACAAAACTTTGGAATATCAGAACTAATTGCTATCTCAAATTTACTTATAGTATTATCTCTATAAAGTACTTTTAACTCGTCTAATGTTCGAATTTGATCGCAAATATCGTGGTCATCACGAACTATAATACGACATTTTCCAAATGATCTTATAATATTTAAGCGGCGAATATAATCGCCATAGCTTAAATATTTTCTTAGATTACTATCTGTTATAAGTGTAAACATCTCACTTAAGAAATTTCTTCATCTATAAGGCTAATATCTTTTCCTTCACTTAATCTATTCATATTTCTCATAGAACACATCTTTCCACACATTGTACAGCTATCTTCATGTTCTGGCATAGATGATGCTCTATATGCTCTAGCTTTTACAGGGTCTATAGCAAGACTAAACATCTTTTCCCAGTCAAGCGCTTGCCTAGCAGCACTCATCTGGTTATCCCACTCTATAGCTCCTTTAACACCTTTTGCTATATCAGCTGCATGTGCCGCAATCTTAGTTGCTATAATTCCTTCCTTCATATCATCTTCATCTGGCAGTCTAAGGTGTTCTGCTGGAGTTACGTAACATAAAAAGTCAGCCCCACTACTTGCTGCAATAGCTCCACCAATAGCACTAGTTATATGATCATAACCTGGTGCTATATCTGTTACAATTGGTCCAAGCACATAGAACGGCGCACCATGACAAAGCTTTTTCTCAAGTAACATATTAGCTTTTATTTCATTAAGAGGCATGTGGCCTGGTCCTTCAATCATAACCTGAACATTCTTCTCCCAAGCTCTTTTAGTTAGTTCACCAAGTACCATAAGTTCTTTAATCTGCGAAGCGTCACTTGCATCAGCAAGAGATCCTGGCCTACATGCATCTCCTAAACTAAGTGTTATATCATACTTAGCACAGATATCTACAATATCATCAAAGTATTCAAAGAAAGGGTTTTCTCTAGAGTTAAGTTCCATCCATAAGTATGTAAGTGAACCACCTCTTGATACGATTTTTGTAAGTCTAGGATTTCTCTTATAAACAACACCTGTCTCCTTATTCATACCAGCGTGGATAGTTATAAAGTCTACTCCATCCTTTCCGTGTTCTTCAACTACTTGTAAAAATTCATCAGCAGTAACATCCTTTAGATCTTTATCATGATATCCAAAGGCATCATAAACCGGAACAGTTCCAATCATAGCCTGTGATTCTTTGATTAATTCACGTCTGAACTCTTTTGTTTTACCAAAAGAACTAAGATCCATAATAGCCTCAACATTCATATCAAGAGCCGTTCTTACCTTTACCATTTCAGTGCTGATATCTGGACAATCTTTCGAGATTCCAAGGTTAACATTTATCTTTGTTCTCATGCCTTCACCAACCGCATTTGGATCTAGGTTCTTGTGATTAATATTTGCTGGAATTACTACCTTACCTTCTGCCATAAGCTTCATTAAATTTTCTATTTCTATACGCTCTTTTTTTGCTACTAATATCATCTCTTTAGTTGCTATTCCAAGCTTTGCTGCGTGCATCTGCGTTGTGTACTTTTTACTCATTTTCTTCCTCCTTGTATATGTAAAAGCTAAATTGTATATACAATTTTCGCCTATTAATCTTATCTACTTATCTAAACTCATCCAGTCTTTAAATATACTTTGGTAACCAACTGATTCAATTAGTTTTTTTACATCCTCGACTGATGATTTATCTGATATATCAAACTGACCGATATCGTCTCTATTAACTTTGTATCCACCAACTGATGTGGAAACACCTGCTGACATTTTATTAACTCCAATTGGAATTAAGTTCTTTCTAAACTCACTACTTTCTCTTGTAGAGATATTAATAGCACAGTGTGGAACAAGTAATCTTAGAGCAGTTAGTGCCTGAAGAAACTGTGTATCGTTGATTTCTTTAAGATCATATGACAATTTTTCAGAAGTTTGTATACCCTTTATCCTTGGAAGTGATATACCTACTTCAATATGAGGATACTTCTCACAAATGTATTTAATGTGCATACCAAGTAAAAAAATCTCTCGTCTCCAGTCACCAAGTCCAATTAGGGCACCTAGATTCACACTTCTGATATCTGCTCTGCAAGCTCTCTCAGGCGTATCAAGTCGATATCTATAATCAGCTTTTGGACCTTTAATATGAATCTTTTTATAGATTTCCTTATCATATACTTCTTGATATATAGTTACTCCATCAACTCCGCTATCTATTAGTTTTTCGTAGTGTGACTGATCAAGTGGTGCAACTTCTATCATAATGGAGTCAAAATATTGCCTAAGAATCTTCACAGATTCATTTACATATATAAATCCACTTTCTTTTTCTTCTTCACCAGTTAGAAGTAGGACATGCTTTATTCCCATAGAACTAAGCTCTTTTGCTTCTTCTATTATTTCATCAGTAGTTAATTTGATTCTCTTAATTAGGTTATTTGATTCATTAAAAGAACAGTATACACACCTATTTACACATTTATTTGCTATATAAAGCGGTGCATAAAGAAGAACAGCTTTTCCAAAATGCTTAACTGATTCTTCATGTGATTTTGATGCGCATTTTTCTAAACTGCTAAGATCTTTGTATGTAAGTAACTTTAAAAAATCCATTTTATCTATATTACTTTTATGAAGCACTTTTTCAATTTCTTCGCTACTAACCTTGTTCAATACATTTTCATCGAAAAACACTTCATGCTTCTTCACAAAATTATAAAAACTCATTAGTTGCTCCAAGGAAGCCCGTAAGTGGTGATGATGCCTCCGCATTTTTTAGAACTCTTCCTAGCTTTGCAAGATAGGCAATTCTGCCAGCTTCAACAGCAAGAGCAAATGCACGTCCCATATTTACTGGGTCATCTGATGTTGCGATTGCTGTGTTTACTAGAACTGCGTCAGCTCCCATCTCCATTGCAAATGCAGCTTCTGATGGTTTACCTATGCCAGCATCTACTACTATAGGTATCTTTATTTCATCTATTATAATTCTAATCATTTCCTCCATGCGTATACCGCGATTAGAACCAATTGGAGATCCAAGAGGCATAACAGTTGCAGCTCCAGCATCTACTAGCCTTCTTGCGCTAGTAAGATCTGGACACATATATGGAAGTACAACAAATCCTTCTTTTGCTAGTATCTCAGTAGCTTTTATAGTTTCCATGTTATCTGGAAGTAAATACTTCTGGTCACTTATAACCTCTATCTTTATCCAGTTACCACATCCGGCAGCTCTGGCAAGTCTAGCAATTCTAACCGCTTCATCAGCTGTTCTTGCACCTGATGTATTGGGTAAAAGCTGAATATTTTTAGGTATATAATCTAGTATATTTTCACCTTTATTTTTAAAATCCACACGTCTCATAGCCATTGTAACAACTTGACTCTTTGAGCTTCTTATAACCTCTGTAATCATTGACTTGCTTGAGTACTTACCACTTCCGGTAAACAATCTACTATCAAGTTCAACTCCACCTATCACTAATTTATCAAACATGCTATACCTCCATATTTTGCATAAGTATTCTTATTACACAGTTTGACTGATGACCTGCAACTATATTAACTCTCGGAGCCATTAGCCCTTCAAACTCCCTTGCAGAGTTTTTAAAATCTCCACATATATACAATCGTTCTTTTAAGCGTTTTGTTTTTATAATATTTGATTTATAAAAGCCAGCCATACCAGATGCTGTTAATAGGAACTTATCATTAAATCTAGTTTTATAATGTTCTATAAAATGTCTTGTAATATCTGCTTTACACAATGGATTATCAAATGCTTCAACTATGATATCTACATCTTCTAGATACTCATCATAATTACTTTTATCAAGATAAACATTGCATGACTCAATTTTTATATATGGATTTACCCTCTTTAAATTGGCCAGAGTTGCATCGGATTTCTTCATACCGATCTGATCTAAAAAATAGTTTTGACGATTTATATTACTTGGGTCCACTATGTCAAAATCTATAAGCTTAATAAATCCAACTCCACTTCTTGCTAAGTTCATAGCTGTATTTGAGCCAAGACCTCCTAGTCCCATTACTGCAACTCTAGCATTTTTTAGTTTTTCTATAACAAAGTTACTATGCCTTGAACTTAAAAAACATTGCATATCATCTTCGTGAATTTCCATATCTTTTGGAATTATATATATCTCATCATCATTTTTAACTACGGCCTCTTTTTTTACAACAAATCCATTTTGTATGTAAATAAGGTTTTTGCTTTTCGAATATTTAGTAAGATTTACAAGTTTGCATATTTGATCTACATCTAAACTTGCTAAAAAACTACCATTTAATTTAACTTTCACTTAACCACCACCAACAAATGATATTATTTCAATCCTTGAGGACTGATCTAGCATTGTACTTTCATATGATTCTTTTTCTATAATTATTTCATTTACTTCAACAACAACATTATTTTCATTTAGATCGTAACTTTTAAGAAGTTCTTTAATAGTCATATTATCTTGTTCTTGTTTTTCACCATTTATTATCATATATTACTCCTTTTGACATGTGCGAGTTATAGAAATCTTATTAAATTTCTCGCTCTCTTCCATTCAATATATCAAGGTCATCTTGCTCAGTATTAGTTTCATATAACAAAATAAGCCGACAAATAGGTGGATTTTATCCTTTTTACTCAACTATGCTTTATTGCATAAAAAAAACTCGCCTTTAGGCAAGTTTGGTTTAATATTATATTCTCTAAATATCAAATTGGGCTTCCCTACGTTAGTACTAACTAAATCAGGTTATAAGGGTCGAAGATTCGTTCGTCTTCTCTCAGCCAATTGGCCCCCCTAGCGTGTTTTTATTAAGTTTTTTTGTCTGTTTAATTCTCTCTCAGTATATATAATGATTCGTCATAAGTAAACAGTGGCTTGTTATTTTAGAAATTAGTAACAACATTTACTTAATTCTTTAAAACTGATAATTCCCTAAGATTTCCACAAAGTATTCTACAATTTTGGGCTCTCTTGGAGTTCTTCCATCTACCATATCAATAAAATAGTCAGACGCTATAATGCGTGGGTGTTTGAAGTCTCCTGATTTATTTAAAAAGTAGATTCCGAAGTTCTTAATTTCACTTAAGTCTAAAGCTATAGGAGTTCCTTTTTCATCTCTAACATTTGATTTATCATACATAATAAAGTTGCTTTCTTCTTGTGATATATCTACAGAGTAGTATTTAGATACCATAGTAAAATTCCCGTCTTCACTTTTTTTAATATTTGACACTGGAATGAACATTATATTTTGATCTCCATATTGTCCATTAAATGCATAATTTAACTTTGGTGCATTGGGATTTGTATATTTATTTGCTATTATATTTTCATCAACTATAAGTTCAGAAGACTTTGAAAAACCCATTTTTGAAAATAACCTTTCCTCATCATCGGGATTATTATTTAAATATACAAAGAATAGCTGTCTTATAAGTTCATCTTTTATCGTTTCTTTATGCGATAAAAGAAGTTTTTCGCTTAAGAATATTGTATTAGCAACATTAAATGCTTCTTCAAATTCAAATAGATCTGAGTATTTTGCGATTTTTATCTCTGATGGCATACTTATATTATTTTCAGTAAAGTAATCTTCGATTTCAAGAACTATAGATATAACTCTATCTTTTTCAGCTATATCTCCACCAATAAGTTGATTCAATTTATCTTCTTCAGCTTTCTCATACTCTGTTCTATCATCAACTAGTTCTTCACTAATTGTTAAAAATTCTTTATCCCATTCTAATAATGAAGAAAAGAAGAACCTTATTAAATTATCATTATTTATAACTTTATCCTTACCAAATAACATCGTAGAATCATTCATTGATAATCTTGTAAATATATCATCAGCGTCTACAAGTATATCCGCACCTTCACTTTTTCCTATAAATTTAATCTTATCACTAAGTTCAAGCAATTCAAATACAGTTGTATTAGTATAATCAATTACATTCTCTTCAATAACAACTTCCTCTTCTTTTGCAGCACATCCAACTAAAAGTGTTATAGTTATAAGTACTAGCGTTGTTAATTTTAATTTTTTCATTATCCACCTCTATATAATATTTTAATGCTATATTTTGTATGCAGGTAATTTCAACTTCCTAAGTAAGCAACTATTATATTTTATAAACAGTAGCTAATACATTATAACATATTAGCATTCTATTAAATAAAAGATTACATAAAGGTTTTTAAGAGAATAAATAAAAAGTAAAGTATAGAACGTTGTGTAATAGCATGTATATTTTATTGGATACAGCTTTCATATGCTACTTGAAAAGACTAAATATTATGATATGATAATATTGTAATCATTACAAATTATAACTTACAACTAATTATTATTGGAGTTGAAAAAATGAATATAAATATTTTGATTGGCGGAAAAGCAGGCGATGGACTTAACACAGTGCTAGATATGATTACTAGTTCTTATTCTAAAATAGGATTATATGTACATAGCTATAAGGATTATATGTCTAGAGTTCGTGGAGGTCACAACTTTGTACAGATACTTATATCAGATAAAGTGGCGGAGAGCTTTAGAGAAGAAATTGATATCATATTTGCATTTGATGATATTACTCTACCTACACATATAAATCGATTAAAAGATTCTGGTCTTGCATATTACTCTGATAAATTTAAGTTTGAGCATAAAAATGCTCACAAACTTAATTTTGCTGAGATTTTAAAAGTTTCCAATAACCTAAGAGGTAAATCATCAATTTCTTATGGAGCTATAAGCAAAGCTGCTGGAATAGATAAGGACGTAATCTTGAATTTTAAATCAAAAAAATGGACTGATGAAATTACCAAGAAAAATATTGATACTGCAACTTTAGCCTACGACATGGCAAATAAAAATTCTTGCATAGAAATTCCAAACAATGAACTGATGTATTTGAGCGGCAATCATGCCGTTGCACTTGCTGCTGCTACCGCTGGAGTTAAGTTCTACTGTGCTTATCCTATGGCGCCATCTACTAGCGTTATGAATTATCTAAATACTTACAGTAAGCATATGGGAATCGCTATAGAACAAGCTGAGGATGAAGTAGCTGCTATGAACGCAATTATAGGTTCGTCGTCAACTGGCCTACGTTCTATGACTGGTTCATCAGGCGGTGGCATTTGTCATATGTCTGAAGCAATTGGATTTTCTGGAATTGCAGAAGTACCAACGGTTATAATAGATGTTCAACGACCTGGACCTGCAACTGGCCTTGCAACTAGAACAGAGCAAAGTGATCTTCATTTTATAACAAATATATCTCATGGAGAATATCCAAAAATCGTACTTAGTCTTAGAACTGTAGAAGATTGTTTTTACAAAACATTTAAAGCTTTTAATCTAGCCGATAAATATAGAGTTCCTGTTATACTTCTCTCTGATCAGTATCTGGCTGACTCAGGTAAAACTATAGCTAAGATTGATTTTGACAGTTTAAGAATCAACAGACATATCACTGATTCTCCAACTAATTATAAGCATCATAGCTTTGACTTACTTTTATATGATAGAGCACTTCCAGGTAACGATAAGTTATCTATCATGACTGACTCACACGAACACAATGAAGTTGGAAACATTTCAGAAGATTCAAGCATAAGAGTTTCTATGATGAATAGACGTATGTCTAAAATGGAACTTATAAGAGAAGAGCTTGATGAGCCAGATTATATTGGATCTGATAATCCAAAAACTCTTTTTGTAGCATTTGGTTCTATATGTTCGCAGTTAAGGGAAGCCTATTATGATCTTAATGATCCAAATATAGGAATACTTATGTTCTCTGATGTATTTCCTCTTCCTCTAAAAAATATAAGAAAATATGCAAAATTAGCTAATAAAATAATCTCAGTTGAGCAAAATTATAGCAGTCAATTAGCCGAACTTATAACAAAAGAAAGCGGTATTATAT
>JBARWW010000267.1:0-1511 GCA_049647005.1 Acidaminobacteraceae bacterium
TTAAGAGCCCCAAAGAAGTTTTTAAGACTACTTTTAAACACTTTCACGTGTTTTTTTGAAATTAGAGGTGGTTTTTTTTATTTTAAGCACGTTTTTTTGAATCTATAGATTGATAATAACAAAAAAACATAAAAATTACTATAGATAAATGCATGTATTTAAATTGTTTACATTTTACTAATGATTTGTTCATAACTTTTCCGCATTCTAGTAAGCTTTGCGTTTCTCCACTCCGCCGCGTAAATTTTTTCAAAATTTCATGGACGACATACTTACAAAACTTTGTTTTGTAAGTAACACCTTCGCTTAACCATAAATTTTCCATCTAAGAACGTGATGGAAAAATTTACTAATGCGAAGCTTTGCGTTTCTCCACTCCGTTCCGTGAAATTTTTTCAAAATTTCATATAAAAAACAGGCTACTTGAAGATTACTCTTCAAATAGCCCTTTAAGTTTATATATTAAGATGCGCTTTCTTTATCTCTAATATCAGTCTCTTCGTCTTTTAATATAAGTTTTGGAGAAGTGTTATTTTCGATAGTATCCCTTGTAATTACACATTTTTCAATATCATCTCTTGATGGTATATCGTACATAATATCAAGCATTACGCTCTCAAGTATGCTTCGAAGCCCTCTTGCTCCAGTCTGTCTCTCTATCGCTAATTTTGCTATAGCTCCAAGAGATTCTTTCTCGAATTCAAGATGAACACCATCAATTTCAAATAATTTCTGATATTGTTTAATAAGTGAGTTACGTGGTTCGCCTAATATCTGAACTAGTGCTTCTTCATCCAGTTGATGAAGTGATACAACTACAGGAACTCTACCTATAAACTCCGGAATTAAACCAAACTTAAGTAAATCCGATGTCTCAAGCTTTTCTAGTAATGCTCCGACTTCCTCATCACTTTTACTCTTTAACTCTGATCCGAATCCCATAGATTTCTTTCCAGTTCTTTTAGAGATAATCTTGTCTACACCATCAAATGCACCACCACAAATAAATAGGATATTAGTCGTATCAATTTGTATGAATTCTTGATGCGGATGTTTTCTTCCACCTTGAGGCGGAACACTTGCAACAGTACCTTCTAAAATTTTAAGTAGCGCTTGCTGAACACCTTCACCACTAACGTCTCTAGTGATAGATGGGTTATCAGATTTTCTAGAAATTTTGTCAATTTCATCAATGTAGATAATTCCCTTTTGAGCTTTGTCTACATCATAATCGGCTGCTTGAATTAATTTTAGTAAAATATTTTCAACATCTTCACCAACATACCCCGCTTCAGTTAAAGCTGTAGCATCTGCAATAGCAAATGGCACATTTAAAATTTTAGCTAGAGTTTGAGCTAGTAATGTTTTACCAGAACCAGTTGGTCCAAGTAATAATATATTACTTTTTTGAAGCTCAACTTCATCAGTCTTAACTTCAGTTTTAATTCTTTTATAATGATTATAAACAGCAACTGAAAGAGTTCGTTTTGCTCTTTCTTGCCCTATAACAT
>JBARWW010000268.1:0-8848 GCA_049647005.1 Acidaminobacteraceae bacterium
AATTGCGTGGTAGGGTGAGTTCGTATATATTTTATCTTTTAATATCTTAATATTGACACCAGTAAATGGCTTTCCTACATAACCACTCCCAATAAGTATCTCATCATCTATGCTATAGCTTATGTGCCCAACTTCTGATGCACCATAATACTCAATAATTCTTGAATTTTTTAGTTTTAACTTTAATTCTTTATATACAAACTCTTGAAGTTTTTCACCAGCTGTTACTAGAGTAATATTATTTTCACCATAATCTACTGATGAACTGCTTCTATTAATATATCTCGCTAATACCCCAAGGACAGTTGGAACTAAAAAAGCATTATTTATTTTAGCAGTTTTTATATAATCAATCATATCTTTTACTCCACGTTTACTAGAAATTATAATCGTTCCTCCAACGTGTATTACGCCAAGTATATAGTTTAAATTTCCTGTGTAGTTTATATCACCTTTAATGTAAGCTACAGTGTCACTCGAAATTCCAAAGATAGCATTTTGTATATCAAATGCATCAAACCAACTTCTATAGCTACGTTCAACTTGTTTTCTCATGCCACTTGTACCACTCGAATAAGCTCTAAGAAATAAATCATCTAGTTTACTATGAAAAATACTGTCATCATACTCATCTATAGATACAACTTTATCTTCTTCCTTAGACTTCGAAACTTCTACTTTATTTTTATCTACACTGCAACTATCTATTAGAGAATATATTAGATTATCATGCCCTTCTATTAATAAGGCACTATCACTTGCAAACATATCAAGAGTATTTTCAATGTCATCTGGAAGCATAAGATACACCTTGCCTTTACTTGTGTAATGATAAAACATAAGAAGTGTAATTAGTGGATTATCTGTTTTATAATGAACGTGCGTAACTTTACTAGAAACTTCAAAATTTCCTTTATAAGTTAAACAACTCAGCACATCTAAAAAGACTCTATATGTTAAACGGCGCTCCCCATATTCAAGCATAGGCTTTTCTTCTTGTATTATCTTATTTTTAATTAGATAGTTTAGTCTATTAATAAGCATAATTACATCTCCTAACTAAAGCAGCTATACCTTGCCCACCTGCAACTCCCATAGTACATATGCCCAACTCCTTGTCTTCAAGAGATGCAATTAGATGTGTCATTATTATAGCTCCTGATGCGCCATATGGATGACCATAGGCAAGTGCACCACCTAGCTTGTTAATTTTTTCTTTTTCTATACTAAGTTCTTTAGTTAAACTATGTGTTTTTAATGCAAATGCTTCATTAACTTCAAATGCTGAAATATCATCAACTATTAAATTTTCATCTTTTAAGAGACCAGCTACACTTTTGTATGCACCAAGTGGTGAATATATTGGATTAAGTGCTATGCTTTTAAATCCTAAAATTTCGCCTTCTACATTCATACTTTTAAGTTTTTTAAGGCCTTCATCCGAACAAAGAATCACAAGCGCAGCACCATCATGCTTTAGACATGCATTACCAGCTGTAATTATTCTACCGTTTTGAGTTAATGGCTTCATACGTGATAATAATCTCATATTCATCTTATCTCTTATAGTTTCGTCGTAATCAACTCTTTGTCCATCTACTTCTATACTTAGTATATGTGACTTTAACTTTCCACTATCTCGAGCAATCACTGCTTTTTTATGCGAATTTAAAGCTATCATATCAAGTTCTTCTTTTCTATAAGCCATATGTTTAGCTGAGGCTTCGGCTGCATCTAACATAGATGGGTCACCTATATTACTTGGTGCAAATGGAGCCTTTGAAAGTATACCTTTGTAATCTTCATATCTTGGATCCGACTTATTTAGTTCTTTTCTTACTTCCAAACTAGTTGATTCAAAGCCGCCACATACAACTATATCTCTAAGACCAGCTTTTATATAACTGTATCCTAACTCTATAGATTTAAGGCCTGAACCGCACTGGTAATCCACAGAGAAACTTGGTGTATTTAAGAGTCCTGCCATAAGCGCAGAATACCTCGCAGGATTTCCACCTACACCTACTGCTGTTCCAGCTATTATCTCATCTATATCATTTGGCGAGTTAAACTCACTTGTTAAAACATGACTTAGTAATTGGGCAAATAAGTCCTCAGCCAGTAAATGCTTAAAAACACCGTTGGTTTTACCAATCGGTGTCCTTATAGTTTTTTTAATATATACTTTAGGTTGCACTTTTAAGCACATCTACTATTGAGTTTAATTGTACTGCTAAAAGTGCTGCAAGTACAAGTTTTATACCGTCCCCAATTAAATACGGTACAGAACCAATTAATGCTGCCTGCTTAATATCCATGCTAAGTTGTAAGGCTAACCATGGAACTCCCATAGCATGAATTACAATTACTCCGCCAATAAAACCAGCAAATAGAACTCTATATATGTTTTTTCCATTACCCTTTAGCAAGCTAATAACTACAGCACCTACTATAAATCCTACTATGTAACCACCACTGGGTCCAAGTAATACTGGTAAACCACCTCTAAATCCTGAAAACACAGGAAGTCCAATAGCTCCGAGTAATACATATGTACCTGTACTCATAATTACTAATTTTGTTCCAAACAACATTCCTACAAGCATAATAGCAAATGTTTGTCCTGTTAGCGGAACCGGACTAAAGGGTAGTGGTATTATAATAAATCCAGCTATTATAATTAAAGCTGTAAATAATGATGCTAAGACCATTTCTCTTGTTGATATACGCATTATTTCACCCCATGAATAATTATTTTGTTTTTACAAACCGACTGACTCTCACTAGTTAACTTAAGACTTATATCTTTTATATAGTTCATATATAAGTTATCTAACAAATAGATTGGTTCATGGAATTTAATACTTACACTGTTACTACCTTCAATTAATTGATTTAGATATGTATCGATTTTTTTTAGGATTACAACTGCAGGAATAACTGGATTTTCACCAAAGTGTATTGAGTTATCATCGCTACAATTATCATAAAACCACTTCACGTCTAAATTATCAAATGTAATCTTCTCACCTAGTTTAGCACTCATTTTAAGTTCACTCTTTGATTCTCTACTTTCCAAGCAAGTGATACTTGTTTTAATGTTAACTAAAGGTTTAAAGTAAGTAATATGAATTTCATAAATTGCTGAGTTAGCAAGAACTTCATAGGATTTTAAAATTATAATATTTCTTCTATCAATTTTTTTATAGATTGGATTTGATGTTTCTACTCTAGAGTTCACTTTACTAATATTTATCTTAGCTATATAGTATCCCTCAAAACATTTACAATCTATAGAATTGAATATATCCTTTAATACCATGTATGTACTTATGTCCATCAACCCTTTCTAATAATATTGTAAACTAGCAACATTTGATTGTCAACCGTTTTTTTTATTTAGTTAACAATCGTGCTTAGCATTTTATTCATAACAAAAGCGTAACCATTTGGCTACGCTTCTTCAAACTACATCGTTAATATAATACTCTTATATTCGTTTGAATCTCCTGTTCTAATAACAAATTTTGCATTTTTAGAGACTACTTTTAATTGTCTAAATGTAAGTGACTCTGCTAATTCAAATTTTGTTAGCTTAATGATATCTTTTTTAATTCCTTGAAATTCTTTTTCTAATTCATCACACATTGTTATTGAAGCAAAACTGCAATCTAATAATAATGGTTCAACTATATCTTCAATTGTTGGCATACCATCTTTTATAGAAACATCTATTAATGCAGCTGTTTCTGGAATGGGAAAATCTACTGATCCAATAACAATTACATCGCCATTGCCTAGCTTTGCCAATTCTCCAAGTATAAAAGAATTTTTAATATTTGTTTTCATCATACTAACACCTCTTTTTCATTAAAGTATATTTTATTATTTAAGTTCATTTACATATTTTGAAATTCTATATCTATTACTCCATTTTCCTAGAGTTGATTTTTCTTTTACCACTCTATTACCTGAATTAATTAGAAGTTCAAGTATATGGCTCGAGTCGTTATTTTGTGATTTGAAATTATTTACACAAGTCTGACAGTAAGAAATTATCTTTACTTCTTTTGCTTCACTTACTCTTCTACTGAGTTGATGTTTTGACATATCTGTATCTAAAACAGAAACCATACTTCCCTCACCACAACACGAAGTAGAACTTCTGTTATATTTAAATTCATTAAATTTTATACCCGATTTTTCCAAAAGGTATCTAGCGCTACTTTGAATATCTTCTTCAAATCTAGTCGGACAAGGGTCATGTATGATAAATTCACTATCAATATCAGGCTTCCGATAACTTACATCAAGCAAATCACCATCTTCAAGCACTTTATATAAAGATGACACTTTAATATTGTCTATATTTTGAAGAGCCATATAACAATTTGAACAAGCAACTATAACTTCTTCTACCTTGTTGTCTTCAAATTCTTTTTTTATCTTATCTCTATTTTTATTAAATAAATCTATATCACCAGATATAGAAGAGGGGCTAGCACAACATCCACTAAATAGACCAATATCATCTTTTTCTAATATTCTAGACAATTCTTTAACTAAAGATGGATTTGAAGCGCTCAGAGAACAGCCTGGAAAAAATACCCGTTTATTTTCCGTACTGTTTATGAACATACTTCTAAACAGATTTTTCTGATGTGACTCTATGACTCTATATTTCCTTCTGTATTTTTTATCTCTACTAAATTTAACATTAACCATTTTAAGTTCATAAAGTAGCTCGCCTATATCTACTGACATTGGACAAACAGACTTGCAATAACCACATCTTAAGCAGGAAATAGAATCCATGAACTCTACGTCTGATGGCATTATCAAATTTTCTAAAAAAGTTTTTGGCTTTCGTCCGTCTTTATCTATGATAGGACAGCACTTAAGACACCTTCCGCAATCTATACAGCTTTCATGATATAATTTTACTTTCGCAAAATACTCATTATTTAAATGTATCTTCATCTTATAACCTCAATTTATAAAAGTTCTTTCCCTATTTCTTCCCAAGAAGAAAACACTTTACCATTCCACGTTCCATTAAAATCTGTTTCTTTATATTTAAATAAGTACTTATTTTCTGCTTTTGTCGATAACAGGTTTGATGGATGATCATCTATAAAAATTGAATTTTCTTCAATCATATGAACTCTACCTTTTCCAACACCATTATTTCCATTTTTAATAACTGTTATAACCTCTGAAATATACGGCATATGTTCTTCAATCCAAAGAACTTTTTTCGATGCATTTAAAGGAGTCGCACATGTACATATAACTACATCATACTTTTTACATAAGTCCGGTATGATTTTGCTAGCACCTTCATACATAGTTAAATATTTAAAGAAGTCGTCTGTGCAAAATAAATCGGTAACTTCTTGGTATGGATCACTTGAATGTTCATGAATTAGTTTACACGTATACTTAAATGCCCAGTTTCTTACTTCCCACCAATTCGCTTCTTCAAAATTTTCATAGTCTTTATATTTGTTATTATATATCTCGCAAATTGACTTCTCAGAATTAACAATTGTAGAATCAAAATCTAAATAAAGTACTTTTTTCTGCATATTATCACCACTTAACTCAATATTTTTTATATAATATTATCTATATAATACTTTAATATTATTATATATTTTATTTTATATCTAGTCTTTATTAAATATATCTTATAAAATTATATATAGATGATAATTATACTATATATACAAAAAATGAAGAAACAGCGCCAAGCACCGTTTCATCGTCTTTGGGTAAATTCAATTTTTAGATTTATAAGCTAATAAACCAATGGGGTATATCGATTATAGATTATAGATTATTGATTTTCACTTCTCGTTTGGGGGGTGAGAAGTATTCCTGTCATAACAGGAATAAAGAAACAAAATTTATTTCCTTATTCCAATCATGATTACATGTTTGTTAAATTATCTTTTTACCAGAAAAATGTTTTATTAATATTTACTATAAATATATCTAACACCTTTCATATTATAGAACTATTAGTGTTCAAAACATATAGCACTTAAACACAAACAAAGGCTCTTTTAGATAAAATATGATTGATTGAATTGTGTCATTACTACTAAGTCCTTATAATTTGCATCTGAATTTTCTAATAATTTAATTTTAGTTTCATTCACAACAATCTGTAAATTATACATAAAACATATTTAGAAGCCTTATTTTTCCGATATAAGATAAAATTTAGTATAGCAACATTTTTTATTTATACTAATATAATGAACGAAATAGAATAAATGAAAGCGAGGATCCATAAAATGAAAAAAATAAAGGCCAAACTAGAAAGCGAATTATTTTACCCACTTAAAGATTATTTTGAAGAGATTGGATACGAGGTTCACGGTGAGGTAAATAGTTGTGACATAATCGCAATAAAGGACTCTGAAATAATAGCTCTTGAGCTTAAACTTAAGTTCACACTAAAGCTTGTATACCAATGCTTAGAACGTAAAAAAATCACAAATATAGTATATGCTGCAGTTGAAACTCCAAAAGGTGGCCTATTTTCTAAAGACTCAAAGAGAATGATTAACCTACTTAAGAGACTTGAAATAGGACTTTTTTTTATTTCTTTTTATGAGAGCGGAGTCAAGCTAGATAAGATTTTAGATCCAGTACTTATACCTGTTCGGAAAAACGCTAGAAAAAAAGCTTTACTTTTAAAGGAAATCAATGACCGAAGTGGTAGTTATAATATTGGTGGTAGTCGTGGAGCTCATATGTCTGCTTTTAAGGAAGCGTCTATACATGTTGCTGTAATTTTATCACTTAAAGGAGAGCTATCTGCTAAAGATATAAAAGAGTTTGGTGGACCAGAAAAATCAAGTACTATTTTAATCCAAAACTATTACGGATGGTTTGCTAGAATAAGGCGAGGAGTTTATGTTCTCGAACCTAAAGGTGCATCTTTTATACAGCAGCAATCAGATATTTCAGAGTTTTACTTTAATAAATACAAGGAATCCCTTTAGGTATACTGAACCTAAAGGGATTACAAATTTTCTATTATATTTAAAATCAAATCTTACTCTCCTCTAAAATTTGTTCCAAAGAAGTTTAATCCTTTACCATGAATTTCATTCATAGATAAAAATGCTCCAGTATTATCTTGATATACTTGCTGTTTATTGTCCTGCTTTTTAACATTAGTCTTTTTCTCTACATTTTTCATATTCAATTCCTCCACATTTTTAGTATTAACTGCTTCTATTTATATTTTTGAAGTCAGTTTTATTATATTACTATAATTTATCAATCTTCATTTATACAATATCTAATATTGACGTCATTAATAAGTAATATATTTTAGTAATATTGAAATTATAATCTTTACTTCAATATTTGTCAATCGAATTATCAGACTTTTCTAAAAACAGTGTATTTTTTTTATCCATTCAAATTTTGTAGCAATTCATTAATTATTCATTAAGATAAACTTTAATCGCTTCCAATTTTAGTATTATTAAAGTATTATAAACATACATAAAAAAGGGAGTGATGAATATTACTGATGACAATTTCAAAAAAAAGTTACTTTTAGGATCTTTTGCAGCAATTATATGGGCAGTTATAATGCTCATTATGATTGATGAAAACTTAAGGAACTATGTTCTAAAAATGATTACCCCAATTACAACTGCCTTTGCAATAGCTTATCTACTAGATCCTATGGTTAGATTTGTTACCAATAAGTTTAGGATTTCACGTGGAAAATCTATTTTGATTACTATATTAACAATTTTATTATTAGTAGTACTTGCAGGATCAATAGCTGTTCCAAGTTTAATTAAGAGTTTAAGTAGTTTAAACCATACTATAACTGAAAATAGTGGCTCACTTATAAAACAGATAGAAAATATCAGTTTTCTTAAAACAGAAACGCTAAACGAAATATTTGATTATGTTATAAAATCAATTGGCTCAATCGCAACACAAATTAGTCAACTTATAACAACTTCTCTTGAAGGTATACTTACATCTGCTATAGCATTTACTTCCAGTGTAGTAGGTTTCCTTATGTCATTTGCAATAGCCATTTATATGCTTGCATCTAAGAGCGATTTACTTGCACGTATTAAACGAATGAACTACGCATTTTTTCCCCAAAATATAGCCGACTATAACTATGTTGCTATAAGTGACGCCAATAAAGTGTTTTCTGGATTTTTTATTGGAAAACTAATTGATTCTCTTATAATAGGTATTCTTGCATTTGCAGCCGCTGCTATATTTAAAGTTCCAAATCCTATGCTTATAGGAGTAATAATTGGTATTACCAATATGGTTCCTTACTTTGGACCAATTATAGGTGCTGTTCCTTGTTTTATTATCACACTCATGCTTAACCCATCAAAAGCTCTTATATTACTCGTAATTATATTAGTACTTCAGCAATTAGATGGATTAGTTATAGGACCAAAGATACTTGGTGATACCGTTGGTGTTGATGCCTTCTGGATTATTGCAGCCGTTACTATAGGTGGAGCTGGTTTTGGAATACTTGGTATGTTGCTTGGTGTCCCTGTGATCGTAATTATAAAAAATATGATAGAAACTTCTGTTGAGCGTAAACTTGCTCTTAAAGGAATGGAGACACTTGAACTCGATCGAATACAAGACCTAAAAAATAAGAATAGAAAAGTAAAGAAATGATACTAATAAGAAAAAATATAAAATCAATATGAGCAAGGTTTAGATTATTCAATTTTTACATTAAAAAACTAGTAGAAAACGGATCATACTCGCCTTCTACTAGTTTTTTATATATTCACATTATAATGATAGCTGGTTAGGGTAACTACTC
>JBARWW010000269.1:0-7793 GCA_049647005.1 Acidaminobacteraceae bacterium
TTATTATGGTAGTAATACCACTAACGCAAAAGACTTGGCAACTATGATGTATAAAATTTATAGCTATGATTGTCTGGGTGAAGAATATGATAAAAAAATGATAGCATTATTTAAAAAAAGTAAAACAAATTCAAAAATACCAAAGAGACTTCCTAAAACTCTTGAAATAGCACATAAAACAGGTTCGCTTCCTCTTTATGAGCATGACGCGGGTATTGTATATAGTGATTCTAGAGACTTCATATTTGCAGCTATGTCAAATGAGCTGAAGTCGAATCGAGATGGTCAATTGGTTATATCAACTATAGCAAAGATAACTTATGAGCATATGATTGAGAAGCAAAAAAAATTGGAAATTGAAATGTTAAACTCATTTAACTTTAATCAGATTTTATACTGGTCAAGCCAACGAATATACTATAAATAGTTAATGGATAGAACATTTTATAGATAAAATATTTTAAGAGATAAATAAACTGTATAGATTGTTTTAATTTATTATATAATAGAGTGATTAGAGTACTTTAATGTAAATATATTAGTATACTTACTATAATATTAGCTTATTAATTATAAAGAAGGTATTTAAAATGAGTGATTCAAAAAGATTTAAATTAGATAATGCAGGAAAATTATACCCTTCTATAGCTAACACAAGAGTATCAACTGTTTTTAGAATCTCTGTTACACTTTTTGATGAGGTTGATAAAGAAACCTTAAATATAGCACTTAAGAGAGTGGTTAAAAGAATGCCTTATTTTAATGTTAAATTAAAGTCAGGATTATTTTGGTATTACTTTGAGCAAAGTGATGAAATTCATGAGGTTGAAGAGGAGATCTTTTCTCCGTGTATGTTTCTAAGGTACAAGCAGGATAAGAGATATCCATATAGAGTTCTTATATATAAAAGAAGAATTTCCCTTGAAGTTTCGCATAGTATAACAGACGGAAGTGGTGCTCTTATATTTCTAAAGACACTTGTATATGAGTATTTTAAAACACTTGGAGTTTCAGCTACTAGGGATGAGGATATCTTTAATATAGATGATGAACCAAATTCTTGGGAATACGAAGATGCATTTTCAAAAGTATATAATGCAAAACTTCCAAAGCCCAAAAAAACGGGACGAGCTTATAAAATTCCATTTCGCTTATGTGAGAAAGGTGAGTACAATATTATAACGGGAATATTGAATGTTCCAGAAGTAAAAAAAGTTGCAAAACAATATAATTCAAGTGTTACTCAGTTTATAATAGCAGTTTACTTCATGTCATTTCAAGATTTCTTTTTAAAACAAAATCAAATTCCAGATCGTCCTGTAGTAATTAATGTACCTGTTAACCTAAGAGGTATGTTTGAAGTTAATACTATGAAAAACTTCTTTTTAAGTAGAACTTTAGAGGTCGATTTTAGATTAGGTATATACACGTTTGAAGAAATACTTATATTAGTTAAAGGTCAGATGAGTACAAGACTTAGCAAGAAAAATCTAAGTCAATATATAAGACGTAACGTTAAGTCAGAAAAGAACCCATTTATAAGGATAGTCCCTCTTGTACTCAAGGATGTATTTATGCCTACTATATATACGGAGTTTGGCGAAAAAAATTATACTAGTAGCATCTCAAGTCTTGGTCTTGTAAAAATGCCAAGCGAGATTGAGGATATGATTGAGAAGGTTGAGGTTTATCCACCACCTAGTCGTGGAAATCTTGTAAAGATAACGATTGCATCGTATAAAAATAATATGCATATTTCATTTGGTAGTTTAACTGATACGAGAGAACTAGAAAAATACTTTTTTAGAAGGTTGGTAGATATGGAAGTATCTGTTGAAATAGAAACAAATAGGAGGTCCTTGTAGTGCCTTATTGTCCAAGATGTGGAATTAAACAAGAAGCTAGTCGAAAAACATGCGTATTATGCGATACAAAAATACCAGAACTTAATGAAGAAAATAGATATAATTATCCTGCTTTTCCGACAACTCAGAATTTAACCAGACAACTTATTATAAGACTTAAAAATCAGTTGTTTTTTACTATAAGTGTCGTACTGAGTACATCTTTATTAATAATATTATTTCTTAACTATTATGGAATTATGGGAGAAGTTACCTTCAACTATGTAACGCTTATATTGATATCATTTTGGTTGTACTTACTTGTCTTCTTCGGATTTTTCAAGAAAATCTGGAGTTCAATCATAGTATTTCATATTATAACCATTGCCATGCTATTTATACTAGATTTGTTAGTACTTGATTTAGTTGAAAATAGGGTTGGATGGTTCACTAAATTAGGACTACCAATTACAATGTTAAGTTTTATAGTTACTATAATTAGTTATGAAGCATACGCCCTAAAAAAAGAAAAAAATCCATATATATATCTACCCATAACTATACTAATTGGTTCATCTATATTTAATCTAGGTCTTGAATTAATCCTTGATTATAATGCCTATAATGTTTACAAACCATTTTGGTCTATTGTTACGATGATTATTTCGGTTGGTCTTGCATTTTTAGTGTATGGACTTGAGAAAAAATTACCTGATAGAATTAAGAATAAATTAAAATGGAAAATTCATATTTAATTGTATAAAAAAGCCCCTCGGGGCTTTTTTTTTATACTTACTTCATAGAAATGTAATGTATATAATTAAATCTTAATAATTTAATCATATGGAGTTAATATTTTGGTCACCAATATTAATAAATTTTAAATATATCATTGCTATTATGTAAACATAAATTGAATCGAAAAATTTAAATATGAATGGGAGGTTGTGACTGCGGTCATATAACTATGGGAATATTAATTAAATTCACACTTAGAAATATAAAAGAGCATAAATTTAGAACATTTCTAATTATTTTATCAATAACACTTTCAGTAGCGCTATTTTTTGGATCATTTTCTATATCAGATTCTATAACAGGAATGTTTATGGACAATATGAAGTCATATTTTGGAAGTGCAGAAGTAATTGTAAGTGCAGGTCAAAGAAATGAATCTGGCATGGTTAAAGTAAAGGATCTTGGAGATGTATCAAATAAATTTTCTTATCAAGTACCATCCTCAGAGTCAGGATCTAAATACAAAGGATTAGATAAAAAGAAGGTTGATGTTTCTCTAAAGGGATTTAATCTAGATGAACTTCAAAAGCTTAATCCAGTTATATTTATGGGTGAGGGTGTAATTGAAAATAGCTTTATAGGAAAACAAGTTATAATAGGTGAAAAATTTGCAAGAAAAAATAAGCTCAAAAAAGGTGATTCAATAAGACTCATATTTAGTGAAGATGTTAAATTTTTTAAAGTAGTAGCTATTGCTGAAAATAAAGGTTTCTTTAAAACAAGTGTATTTGGTGGAAATGATGCTATAACTATGATAACTCCACTTAGCTTAATTCAAAAATTTCAAGGAAGTAATACAGGAGTAAATGGTATTTATCTTAAAAGTACAAATGATATAAAAATAGACGAATATATTAAAGATTTAAAAACTGTTTATAAGGATGAAAATGTGCAAAAGACTATAACAAAATCTGAAATTGATTCAATGATTAAACCAATTAGATATCCATTTATGTTTATGTTACTTCTAGTAGTAATTATAAGTATATTTATCATCTATACATCTTTTAAAGTCATTATGCTTGAGAGACTTCCCATGCTTGGAACATTTAGAAGTATTGGAGCGACAAAACGTATGACAAATACGCTTATGCTTAGTGAGAGTATAATATATGGTGTTATAGGAAGTTCGATTGGAACATTCCTTGGTATAGGAGTTCTGAAAGCTCTTATGGCCCTAATGGCTATGGGTATGGGGGAGGCAGTTGCAGTAAGCTACCCAGCAAAAAATATATTTATAGCACTAACATTTGGACTTGGACTAAGTTTCTTTAGTGCACTAGTTCCTATTATAAAAACAACGAATATACCTGTAAAGGAAATTCTTCTAAATATAATAGAGGGAACAAAGAAAAAAAGAAAAAATCTAAGATACATATTTGGGCTAATAAGCGGAGTGCTTGCATTTATTCTTCCAAGAGTTGTAACAAAAGGTGCCGCAGCGGCGGCAGCGGGCGGAGTTGGAGTCGTTTTAGTAATCATAACTATGATACTATTTATACCACTTCTTACTGACTTCATGCTTAGATTTACAGAAAAATTATTTGGTATGCTCTTTGGCAATATAGGTTTACTTGCTTCTAAAAATTTAAAAGGCAATAAAAGTACCTATGATAATTTAGTATTACTTACTATAGGACTTACTAGCATAATTGCAATTAGCGTACTAGGGCAATCAATAGAAAAAGATATGTTTAGTGAATTCAATAATGCTAATTATCAAATTGAAGGATATACGTACGATGAGACAGGTACAACATTCCAACGTCTACTTGTAGTTCCAGGAATAAAAGATATAGAGAGAAAATCAGCTGCGTGGCAACCATTTAAGTATAAAGATGATGGGAAATTTTTAACTCAATTGGAGGGTGTATCTACTGAAAAATACTTTGAAATGATGAATTATGATGTTATAGGAACAGATCGTGACGATGATATTTATAAAGACTTACTTGAGGGAAGAAAATTAATACTATCTACACAAGTTCGTGACAAATACAAACTTTCTCTAAATCAAGAGATTGAGCTTAAAACAGCAGCTGGAAACAGAACTTATAAGATTATAGGATTTATTCAGACTAAAAAAGGTCAGGGTAGTTTTGGACTTACTAGTATTAAAAACTTTAAGTATGATCTTAAAAGTTTTGGAGATTTAGAGTTTATTATTACTACGCAAGAAGGAGTCAATCCTGAAAGTATAGTAGATATAATTAAAGAGAAATTTAAGAAAAATGACTATATGGAAGTTAAGACACTTGCATCAAAAAAAGAAGAGTATTCAAGAGAAAATAAAGGTATCATTATGATTCTATCGGTATTCTCATATGCAACAGCACTTATAGGTAGTGTTGGAGTAATGAACAACTTTATGGTTTCATTTATATCAAGAAGAAAATCACTTGCTGTAATGACGTCGGTAGGTATGAGCAAAAAACAAAGAAAGCAAATGATTTATATAGAAGCTATAGCGGCAGGATTTCTTGGTGGAATATTAGGAATTATATCAGGACAAATTGTACTTGTGATGGTTAAGAATTTACTAAAAGTAATAGAACTTAATTTAGATATGAGCTTAACATTATCATTTGCTTTAATTGGAATGCTTGGTGCTGTAATCGTATGTTTAGTCTCATCGCTAGGTGTTGTTAGAAGATCTGCAAGGCTTAGTGTTCTTGAAGAACTTAAGTATGAATAAGGGAGGTTATTATGAGTGTAGTTGTTAAAGTAGAGGATGTTTGCAAAAACTTTTCACTTGGAAAAGAAGAGGTTAAAGTATTAAAAAATCTGACTTTTGATATTAAAAAAGGTGAGTTTGTTTCACTTATGGGACCTTCGGGTTCAGGAAAATCAACCTTACTTTATCTAATTGGTGGTCTCGATAATCCGACAACTGGAAAAGTTATGATTAATGATAAAGAGCTTAAACTTATGAAAGATGAAGAAGAAAGCATTATGAGAAGGCGTGATATAGGATTTGTATTTCAATTTTACAACCTTATTCCCAATCTTAATGTTGAGGAAAATATTCTTCTACCAATACTTTTAGATGGAAAAAATGCAAGTAAGTATAAAGATGAGCTTACAGATATACTAAGACTTGTTGGTTTAGAAGATAGGCGAAAACATACACCAAAAGAACTATCGGGTGGACAACAACAGAGAGTCGCAATTGCAAGAGCACTTATAAATGATCCAGATATCATACTTGCTGATGAACCCATTGGCAACTTAGATAGTGTGACTGGAACTGAGATAATGGAGTTGTTTAAAAGGATAAATGTTCAAAAAAAGAAAACTATAATTCAGGTTACTCATAATGCGAGTTCAGCAGAGTATGGAAATAGAGTAATTAATTTAAAAGATGGAAGAATTGTATAATGACTAAAAAATATTTGATTATGGGTTTAATACTTGGAGCTGTTCTAACTTTCTCTGCGTGTTCGGCAAGTTCTGAGGGTGAAGGCGATGTGGCATTTAATGAAGATGGATCACCAGTTGAACTTTCAGCAGAAGATCTTCCAGAGGCAAAAGTTGATTCAGTAGATGCATTTGGAGTAGTTACAGCTGAAAAAACAGCATCTATATCAGTAGACTTTAACGCAAAAGTTGAAAAACTTTTTGTACAAACAGGAGAGAAAATTGCGAAAGATACACCACTAGTTGCATTTGATATATCTGATTTAACTGATACGATTAAGAGCAAGGAACGTGAACATGCACAATTAGTTGCAAAACTTAATGATAAAAACTATGAAGTTAAAAAACTGACACTTCAACTTGAGTCAGAAAAAAAAGCACTTATAAGTTTAAACGAAGACTATAAAAATAAAATTGAACTCAATAAGAGTGGAAGTTTATCAGCGGATGAGCTTAAAAAAGCACATCTGGAAGTTGAAAACAAAGAGCTGACTATTCAAAATATTGATATAAATATACTTAGCACAATGGCAAGTATTGCAAATGAAAAGACTACTCTAGCTAATGAAATTACAAGCTTAACTGAAACAATTAATAGGTCTAAAGACAAATTAGTTAAGTCAAACTTTGTAAATGGAAACCAAGTTGTATCAACGTTTGATAACGCTGTTGTAACAGAAGTAACATCAAAAAAAGGTGACTTTGTAAATAGAGAAGTAAAGATACTGACATTAACTGATTTAAATTCAAGAATTGTAAATGCTGACATAGCAGAAGAGTTCATTGGTAAGATTAAAGTTGGACAAACAGTAATAATTACAACATCTGCACTTCAGGGAAAAGAATACAATGGTCAAGTATCAAGAATATGGGGAGCGTCAGTTAAAAAAGGCGGCGAAACTATAGTTCCAATTGAAATTTCAATTAACAATCTAGATGATGACTTACTTCTTAACTTCAATGTTGATGTAAAAATTAATTTAGAATCTTAAGAAATTTTATAAAATTTGATTAAAATAGGAGCACTTTATATTATAAAAAATATAGAGTGCTTTTTATAATATTTAATTCGAAAAAAAAGTTACGTTGCCATAATAAAATTGGTATAATATATATAGATAGACTTTAGGAGGGTTGGTATGGGAACTAGTTGGACTTCTGATTTATTAACAGGTCATGAATTAATTGATGAACAGCATCAAAAATTATTTGTTCACTTTAATGAATTATATGAATTAATTAGAGTTGGTAAGGGTCAAGATGAGATTTTAAGTATGATTGAATTTTTAGAAGAGTATATAAAATTTCACTTTGACTCTGAGATGGAATTACAAGAAAAGTCAAAATATCCTGGAGCAGAAGATCATAAACGTCTTCACGCAATATTTAAAAAGCAAGTATCGATTTTTTCAAAAGAATTAAAAGAAAATGGAGTAGATGATAAGTTGCTTTTAAGGGTTAATTTAACGATCGTGGATTGGATAAGAGTACACATTGGAGAAGAGGATAAGAAGTTTGTCAAATATCTAAATTCACTTTGATATAAGGTATAAAAAGGGTCTATGTTTTATTAGATGAAAAAGTCTAATATTCATATACCCCTTTTTTATTAAAGAGCGTCTTATCAAAACAGCTCCTAATTATTTAATACAAATTAGATCTTTTGGGAAATTATTTAGAACTTTGCAACCATCATTTGTAACAAGAACTAAATCCTCTATTCTGACTCCGTAT
>JBARWW010000270.1:0-7866 GCA_049647005.1 Acidaminobacteraceae bacterium
GGCTTGTACTGAGTGTAAGCAAAGAAATTACGACACTACTAAGAACAAAAAGAACAATCCAGACAGATTGGAAATCAAGAAATACTGTAAATTCTGTAAAAAGCACACTGATCATAAAGAAACTAAGTAATCTGTGCCTAAAATAAGAATAGTTTTCTAGTGAGGATGTGAGAATATGACGACTCAATCTAACGCAACAAAAAATCAAAGCGGTGGCTTTTTTAAAGGCGTTAAAGCAGAAATGAAAAAAGTAAGCTGGCCTAACCGTAAAGAGCTAATCAACAGCACTGGAGTAGTTATCGCTGTATGTTTGATGACAGCAGCTTACGTCGGTGTTTTAGATGCAGTTTTTAAAGCTGGACTTAAGTTTTTCTTGTAAATTATTTACGAGGGAGGGCAGTGGTCATCTTATTAGATGGCCAAAAAAATTATGTCTGAAAATGCTAATTGGTACGTAGTTCATACCTATTCGGGTCATGAAAACAAAGTTAAAGCGAATATTGAAAAAATCGTTGAAAACAGAGGAATGGAAGATGTAATCGTTGAAGTAGCGGTTCCAACTGAAGAAGTTGTCGAAGTTAAAAACGGCAAGAAAAAAGTAAAACTTAAAAAGATTTTCCCGGGATATGTTATCGTTAAGATGATTATGACGGATGAATCTTGGTATGTTGTGCGTAACACTAGAGGTGTTACAGGCTTCGTTGGCCCTGGTTCAAAACCAATTCCTTTAACTGAAGATGAAGTAAGTAATATGGGAATCGATAAGAAAGAAATCATCATTGACATTGTACTTGGTGAAAGTGTTCGAGTAATATCAGGACCATTTGATAGTTTCGTGGGTGTTGTTGAAGAGATAAATATGGATAAGCAGAGCTTTAAAGTTCTAATTTCTATGTTTGGACGTGAAACTCCAGTCGAGCTTGAGTTCTCTCAAGTTGTAAAAATATAATCAAACTTATATTTCAAGTTCGTTAAAGTAAAAAGCATGTTTACTTAAATATAAATGTGTAGTAGTATGAATATGTTTGCAAAAGCCATATGGTTTTATGCTTATAGACTTAAGGAGGTGTAACTAAAATGGCTAAAAAAGTTACTGGTATTATCAAATTACAAATTCCTGCAGGAAAAGCTACTCCAGCACCACCAGTTGGACCAGCACTAGGTCAACACGGTGTTAACATTATGCAATTCTGTAAAGAGTACAACGCTAAGACTGCGGAACAAGCTGGATTTATCGTTCCAGTTGTAATAACTGTATATCAAGATAGATCTTATTCTTTCATTACTAAAACTCCACCGGCAGCTATTCTTATTAAGAAAGCAGCAGGAATCGAAAGTGGTTCAGGAGTTCCAAACAAGACTAAGGTTGCTACTTTATCTAAAGATAAGGTTAGAGAAATCGCTGAGTTAAAAATGCCTGATTTAACAGCTGGAAGTATTGAAGCTGCAATGAGCATGATTGCTGGAACAGCAAGAAGTATGGGTGTTGTTATAGAAGAGTAATCTTCTAAATAATTGCTCTAGTGGGAGGAAACCCCGTTAATACCACAAAGGGAGGAAAATAAACATGGCTAAAAAAGGTAAAAGATATCAAGAAATTTCTAAATTAGTTGATAAAACTAAATTATATGATGTTGAAGATGCAATCACTACTTTAAAAACAACTGCTAAAGCTAAATTTGATGAAACTGTAGAGCTTCACATTAAGCTTGGTGTTGATGGTAGACATGCTGATCAACAAATTAGAGGTGCGGTTGTATTACCACACGGAACTGGTAAAACTAAGAGAGTTTTAGTTGTTGCTAAAGGCGAAAAAGCTGCAGAAGCAGAAGCTGCTGGAGCAGATTTTGTAGGATCTGATGACATCGTTAAAAAGATTCAAACTGAAAACTGGTTTGAGTATGACGTTATCGTTGCTACTCCTGATATGATGGGTCTAATCGGTAGACTTGGTAGAGTATTAGGACCAAAAGGCTTAATGCCTAACCCTAAGTCGGGAACTGTTACATTTGACGTTGAAAAGGCTGTTAAAGAAATTAAAGCCGGTAAAGTTGAATACAGACTTGACAAGAACAATATCGTTCATTGTTCTATAGGTAAAGTTTCATTTGATAATGAAAAACTTGCTGAAAACTTAAAGTCTCTTATGGATGCTGTAGTTAAAGCAAAGCCATCTGCTGCTAAAGGTACTTACTTAAAGAGTATTACTGTAACTAGCACAATGGGTCCTGGAATTAAATTAGCAACTACAAAGTTTTAGTAAGTAGTTGACAATTTATTATATTAGTGATAGTATAATCTAGGTTTAAAAATAGAATAAAAACCGTAGATAGTAGGTGCGAAAGCTTAATTACCTACCGAGGTATAAATATATTAGGATATAATTTTTTATATGTGATATAGCCTCTCTTGTCTACGGAAGAGAGGCTTTTGATTTTTAAAGTCAAAATCCCAACTAATATTTTCAAAAATTGTAGAGGAGGTGGACTTATGTCTAATAACCTTGAACGTAAAAAGGTAGTTGTTGGAGAAATAAAAGATAAATTTGAAAAAGCTAAATCGGCAGTAGTTGTAAACTATAGAGGTTTATCTGTTGAAGATGCTAACCAACTTAGAAAAAACTTCAGAGAAGCTGGTGTTGATTACAAAATCTACAAGAATAATCTTGTTAAACTTGCAATCCAGGGAACTGAATTTGAAACTTTAAGTGCTGACTTAACTGGTCCAAATGCTATTGCTTTTGGATTTGAAGATCCAGTTGTTCCAGCTAAAATTGTTAAAGATTTTGCTGCGAGTAACCCAAATCTTGAACTTAAAGCTGGTGTTATTGAGGGAGAATATTACGATCTTGATAAAATCAAGCAAATCGCTGATATCCCATCAAGAGATGTTCTTATCGGAAAATTACTTGGAAGCTTCAAAGCTCCTATTTCAAATCTTGCGTACTTATTACAAGCAATTGCTGATAAGAACGAAGCTGGCGTAGAAGTTGTAGCTGAGTAATTTACCAATTAGTATTATAAGCATCAAATTGAAGACGAAAATTAAATTTATAATTAAAATAACCGCGGAGGTGTACTAAAATGACTAATGAACAAATTATTGAAGCAATAAAAGGAATGACTGTTTTAGAGTTAAACGAACTAGTTAAATCATGTGAAGAAGAGTTTGGTGTTTCTGCATCTGCTCCTGTAATGGCTGCTGGTGCTGGTGCTGTAGCTGAAGATGAACAGTCAGAATTTGACGTAATTCTTACAAGTGCAGGCGCTAAGAAAATCGGAGTTATCAAGGTAGTTAGAGAAATTACTGGATTAGGACTTAAAGAAGCTAAAGCTGTAGTTGACGAAGCTCCTTCAGCAGTTAAAGAAGGCGTATCTAAAGACGAAGCTGAAGCAATTAAAGCTAAGTTAGAAGAAGCTGGAGCTGGCGTAGAGCTTAAGTAATTCTAATTGTTTATGGCAACATAAACGACTAAAATTAAAATTTAAAAGAGACTTCAGTAATCTGGAGTCTCTTTTTTATTAATAAGAATATAATTGATGATTTTTTTGTTTCGTTAGTATATTCTTATCACAATAAAATTTCACAAATTGAGTGAAATGGCATAGCGGTAGAAGTAATTTACTTATAGTATATATTAAACTCGGCTAAGAGCTTTTATTATGTTTATATTATAAGTTTTTAATATTTTAAGATAAATGTTTTGAGAAAGGTTATAAAGGATATAAATTCTAAGTGACTGTGTGTTTTGTAAAACTTCTCAAAACATTTAGGATATTAGGACCTAATCGATTTAGACTATTAAAACAATTGTGTGACATATGGATAAATTGTGTTGACATGTTTGTGTGGATATGGTACATTTTAAAATGCCGAAACTATGATAATGGAGTAATATGGTCATTTTTTGTTTTTTGTAAAAGAAGCTTTAATGATGTTTTTTTGTGAAAAAAATTATGATAGTAAGGTAAAATACAAAAGTTGAGGATGATAAGTCCTTAAATTATAAAGGTTTATATAAGCAAGTTTTTATTCTAACATGAGGGGTGAATAGTGAATGCCAAAGCCTATACAGCTCGGTAGACGTACAAGAATGAGTTTTTCTAAGATACCACAATTAATGGAAATTCCTAATTTAATTGAGATCCAGAAAAAATCATATAAATGGTTTTTAGAGGATGGCTTAATGGAAGCCTTCAAGGATATTTCACCTATTCAAGATTATACTGGAAATCTAATTCTTGAGTTCGTAGATTATGCGCTTGAAACAGTATCTAAATATGATGTTGAAGAGTGTAAAGAAAGAGATGTAACATACTCTGTTCCTTTAAAGGTTCAAGTAAGATTCATCAACAAAGAAACGGGTGAAGTAAAAGAACAAAAAGTATTTATGGGTGATTTCCCACTAATGACTGAAAAAGGTACTTTTGTAATCAATGGTGCTGAGAGAGTTATAGTAAGTCAGTTAGTTAGATCACCAGGTCCTTATTATGATGTTAAATATGATAAGGTTGGTACAAAACTTTATTCTACAACAGTTATTCCTAATAGAGGAGCATGGTTAGAGTACGAGACTGATTCAAATGATATTGTTTCAGTAAGAATTGATAGAACTAGAAAGTTGCCAGTAACTGTTCTTTTAAGAGCACTTGGTTATGCAACAGATCAAGAAATTATTAACTTATTAGGTGAAGATGAAAAGCTAATGAAATCACTTGATAAAGACAATACTACAACTCAGGACGAAGGTCTAATTGAAATTTACAAGAAATTAAGACCAGGTGAGCCACCAACAGTTGAAAGTGCAAGTAACCTTATAGCTTCTCTATTCTTTGATGAGAAGAGATATGATCTTGCAAAGGTTGGTCGTTACAAGTTCAACAAAAAATTGGGTGTTGCTAATAGAATTGATGGACTTATTGCTTTCACTGATATAGTTGATCCTAACACTGGAGAAATTCTTTGTGAGAAAGATCAAAAAATTGATAGAGAATTAGCTGATGAGATTGAGAATGCAGGAGTTAAACATGTTGATGTACAAGTTGACGAGGGTAAATTCACTAGAGTAATTGGAAGTAATTTTGTCGATCTTGATAAATATGTCAAGATTGAAGGATTAGATGTTATAGAGAAAGTTCACTATCCAGTGCTTAAAGAAATTCTTGATACTTATTCTGAAGAAGCTGATATTAAATCTGCTATCGAAAATAGAATTAAAGAATTAGTTCCAAGACATATTATTGAAGACGATATTCTGGCTTCAGTTTCATATATCTTCAACCTTACAAATGGTGTTGGAAATGTAGATGATATAGACCATTTAGGTAACAGACGTATAAGATCTGTTGGTGAGCTTTTACAGAACCAGTTTAGAATTGGTTTATCTAGAATGGAAAGAGTCGTAAGAGAGAGAATGACAATCCAAGATATGGATACTATTACTCCTCAAGCTCTAATCAATATTAGACCTGTTGCTGCTGCTATTAAAGAGTTCTTTGGTAGTTCACAACTATCTCAATTTATGGACCAGACAAACCCACTTGCGGAATTAACTCATAAGAGAAGATTATCTGCTCTTGGACCAGGTGGTTTATCGAGAGAGAGAGCGGGCTTTGAGGTTCGTGACGTTCATCATTCGCACTACGGTAGAATGTGTCCAATCGAAACTCCTGAGGGTCCAAACATCGGACTTATTGGTTCTTTATCTACTTATGCAAGAATCAATCAGTATGGATTTATTGAGACTCCTTATAGAATAGTTGATTCAAAGAATGGTATTGTTACAAAACAAATAAAATACTTCACTGCTGACTTAGAGGAAAAATATATTATTGCTCCTGCTAATGAGCCGTTAGATGAAGACGGAAAATTTGTAAACGCAAGAGTTGTTGCAAGAAAAAAATCTGATATCAAGGAATTCCCAAGTGCTGAGATTGATTTATTTGAGATTTCTGCACAACAGATGGTTTCTGTTGCAACTGCAATGATTCCATTCCTTGAGAATGACGATGCCAACAGAGCCCTGATGGGATCAAACATGCAACGTCAAGCAGTTCCACTTGTTAGAGCACAAGCTCCAATTATAGGTACTGGTATGGAACATTTTGCAGCAAAAGATTCAGGTGCAGTAGCAATTGCTAAAGAAGATGGTATTATTGAATATGTTTCTTCTGATGAGATTGTTATCAAAACTGAAAGCGGAAAAAGAGAAAAACATAAATTGCTTAAATTTAAAAGATCCAACCAAGGAACTTGTATCAATCAAAAGCCGTTAGTTGATAAGTATGAAAAGGTTAAAGCTGGAGATATCATTGCAGATGGTCCTTCAACTGAAATTGGAGAGATTGCTCTTGGAACAAACCTACTTATCGGATTTATGACTTGGGAAGGTTACAACTATGAGGATGCAATTCTTTTAAGTGAAGAGTTAGTTAAATATGACGTTTTATCTTCTATTCATATTGAAGAATATGAGTCAGAAGCGAGAGATACAAAGCTTGGACCTGAAGAAATCACAAGAGATATACCAAACGTAAGTGATGATGCTCTTAGAAATCTTGATGATAGAGGTATTATCAGAATTGGTGCTGAAGTTCATGCGGGTGATATATTAGTTGGTAAGGTTACTCCTAAGGGTGAAACAGAGCTTACTGCTGAAGAGAGATTACTTAGAGCTATCTTTGGTGAGAAGGCAAGAGAAGTTAGAGATACTTCGCTTAGAGTTCCTCATGGAGAATCAGGTATTATTGTAGATGTGAAAGTATTTACAAGAGAAAATGGAGACGAATTACCACCAGGAGTTAACATCTTAGTCAGAACTTATATCGCTAAGAAGAGAAAAATTAACGTTGGTGACAAAATGGCAGGTCGTCATGGTAATAAGGGTGTTATATCTAGAATTTTACCAATTGAAGATCTTCCATTTATGGATAATGGTAAGCCGCTTCAAATAGTACTTAATCCACTAGGTGTACCATCTCGTATGAACATCGGTCAGGTTCTTGAGATTCACTTAGGATTAGCTGCTAAGAAATTTGGATGGCATGTTGCTACACCAGTATTTGATGGTGCAAAAGAGCATCAAATCATGGACTTCTTAGAAGAAGCTGGATATCCTAGAGATGGAAAGCTATGGTTAAGAGATGGTAGAACTGGAGAGTACTTCGATAATCCGGTAACAGTTGGATACATGTACATGTTAAAACTTCACCATCTAGTTGATGATAAGATTCATGCTAGATCTACTGGACCTTATTCACTTGTAACTCAGCAGCCGCTTGGTGGTAAAGCTCAGTTCGGTGGACAGAGATTCGGTGAGATGGAGGTTTGGGCGCTTGAGGCATACGGAGCTGCACATACACTTCAAGAAATTTTAACAGTTAAATCTGATGATGTTGTTGGTCGTGTTAAAGCTTACGAAGCAATTGTTAAGGGTGAAAATATCCCTGAGCCAGGTATACCTGAATCATTCAAAGTACTTATTAAAGAATTACAATCCCTTGCGCTTGATGTGAAGATCATTCAAAACGACATCGGTGAAATTACATTAAAAGAAAATCTTGATAATGATGAAGTAGTAGATACTACTCAAATGGTTGATGAAAATCAAGCTGCGATTAGTAAAGAATCTGCTGAACAAGAAGTCAAAGATGGTTACAGAACTACAGACGGTTCTGATGATTTTCAAGAAGAATAATTTAAAATGGGCTTAAATTGTTTAAGCCCTGTAACTTAGTTTTCGATACTAAAGTCGATATGAAGGGAGAGATAGCCCTTGTTAGAATTTAACAATTTTGATTCAATAAAGATTGGCTTAGCATCACCAGATAAAATCAGATCATGGTCTATGGGTGAGGTTAAAAAGCC
>JBARWW010000271.1:0-6748 GCA_049647005.1 Acidaminobacteraceae bacterium
CACTTGGATCAGAAAAAACTAAAAAGACATATATGTCACAAGGCGCTGTTGAACCAGTGTTTGGATTAACGATTAAGTCAATGAAACCACTAGCAAAACGATTAAAAAAATTAGATGATACTCAGCAAATTGCTTATGATTTATATAGTACTGGCAACTATGACCTAATGTACCTTGCAGGTATGATTGTTGACCCAACACTTATGAGTAAAGAAAAGTACAATAAGTGGATAAAAGAAGCATATTTTTATATGATAAGCGATTATATCGTTGCAGTTTGTCTATGTGAGGCCGCTTTAGCAGAGGAAGTTGCAGATGAGTGGATGATTTCAGGTGAAGACCTTATTATGTCGGCTGCTTACTCAACTTATAGTTGGATGCTTTCACATCTAGAAGATAAAGCCTTTGATAAAGGCAAATTAGATAAGATGTTAAACACTGTTAAGATTAATATAGAAGCGGCACCAAACAGAACAAAATACTCAATGTATTATTTTGTAGTTAATTTAGGTATTTCGTATCCACCACTTAGTGAAAAAGCTCTTTTAGTAGCTAAGGTGGTCGGTGGAGTAACTATCATAAACTTCGATGGGAGTAGCCGTGAGTTTAGCGCTGAGTTTGATATAAGAAAGCAATTAGATAAAGGTAGACTTGGTTTTAAACGTAAGAATGTTCGTTGTTAAAATTAATTTATAAACTTTAAAAGCTCTAGATTAATTTCTAGAGCTTTTTTAAGCGCTTATACAAAATTGAAAATTCAAACAAAAGGAAAATTCTGTGTATTAAATCTATAATATAAGCATAAATTGGGTATAATACTATATGATAAAACACTAGTATTACGTTTGGAGGTGGCTATAAATTGGATATACAAATTATCTTAGCTGGATTATTTTTTGTTTTGTACTCTATATACTTATTTATGGGTGTTGCTATTTTAGAGGTTTTGGATAAGTCAAATTTAAATAAACTATTTGTTGCAATTTGCTTTTGTCTAGCAATATGGTCGCTTGGTTTTGCTGTAACTGTAGTATCGCCAACTGCAAAAATTGCACTTATGTGGTCTAGGTTTGCGGCCATTGGGTGGACTATGATTTATGCAGTTCTGCTTCATTTTACAATTGTTTTAACAGGAGCGCTCACAGATTCAAGGATCAAGAAATTTATAAAAAATAAAGTGATATTAATATATATACCAGCACTTATATGTTTATATGTATTTGCTTTATCACCATCTATAACAAAATCAACTTACATACTTGTAAAAACAAGCTTTGGATGGATAAATCTAAATGAAATAAGTATTTGGAATAATATTTTTTATGTATATTACTTAGTTTATATTATAACATCTGTAATCATGATGATTTTATGGGGAAAAAGAGACTTAGAAAACAAGAGAAAGGTTGAATATATATTTAGTGCAATGATAGTAGCGTTAGTATTTGGCTCTCTTACCGATGTTGTTCTAATACAAGTTGCAGAAGGTAAGATACCACAACTTGGCCCATTATTTGTACTTGGTCCAATTATAGCTGCATTTGCTTCAATTAAAAAATTTAATCTTCTGCAGATAGAGTCGCTTGATGAACAAGAATTAGTTTTAGGTGAGAAAATAAGAAGTCGCATGTATACTTTTTTAGCTAGTTACCTGATTTTTTCATCAATTGTGAATGCATGGTCATATACTGATATATATGGTAATAATAGCAGTGAAATAGCACTTATGAGTATAGGACTTATGCTTAGCGGAATCACTATACTTGTAGTTAAGAGTTTAAGAATTAGTAATGCTATAAAGGATAATATAATAATATTTATTGTCTATATTTTTATACATATATCTGCACTTTATTCTGTTAATAGATCTGCAACAACTACATGGGCAGCACCGGTTATAATAGTAATATTATTTGTAATATTTAATAATAAACGTATTATAGGGTTTTTAACTACTTCTATTATTGTATCACAGGCTATTACTTGGACTTTCGCTCCAACTAATATAGTTGAAATAAACGTGTGGGATCATGTAGCCAGGATGGCTATCTATATACTGATTATTCTTCTTTCGGTTTTAGTCAATAAATTGTATGTTTCTAGATTAAGAGAAAATATGAGACAAATAGAACTGCAAAAGCTAATAGGCAAAATTTCTTCAGAGTTTGTATCAGCAAGGTTAGAAAATTATGAAAAAACAATCATAAGCACTCTTAGTCAACTTGGAGAATTTTATGATTTGTCTTGTATATCTGTTGTTTTATTTGATTACAAGAATAAGAATATAGTTAATGCTAATTATTGGCTCGCCAAGGATTATCGTGGAAAAAACACTGATTATAGAAGCGTTTCTTTTGAAAAAGTAGAATGGTGGTTAAGTCAAATTTTGAATAACGACATAATTTCAATTAATTCATTGGAAAAAATTCCAGAAAAATTTAAATCGACTAGAGATTTTTTATTGCAGAGAAATGTAAAATCAATATTGGCAATACCTATTTTAAATCAAAAAGTAATTTTTGGATTCATTAGTTTTGAAGACCGAAAAGCTGAACGAAATTGGGATGATATAACTATTAATAGTTGTAGTATTATAGCAAATATAATTGGAGACACACTTTCAAAGATGGAATCTGAATCAATACGCTATCAATTAGCCTATTATGATAGTTTAACTGGATTTCCAAATAGAACAATGTGCAATATGAAACTTCAAGAAACAATTAAAGCTTCTGAGCAAAGTGGCAATAAATTTGCATTATATTTTTTAGATTTGGATGATTTTAAGGTAGTTAATGATACTGTTGGACATGAATCAGGCGACTATCTACTTAAGCATGTATCTACGAAAGTAAAGGAATGTTTTAGTGATGAGGATATAGTTGCAAGATATGGTGGGGACGAACTACTAATAATACAAAAAAATATCACTAGTAGAAAAGATGCATTTGTAACTTCAAATGTATTAATGACTGCATTTGATAAAGCTGTAATACTTAAAAATTATGAATTTAATAACTCTGCAAGTGTTGGTATAGTTATCTATCCAGATGACGGTACTGATGCTGAGACATTGCTGAAACATGTCGATATAGCTATGTATGAAGCCAAAAAAAATGGGAAAAATCAATGTGTATATTTCAATGATGAACTTAAAGCTCGTGGAGAACTTGAGCTTAAACTATCTAATCATTTATTTAAAGCAATTGAAAACAAGGAATTAACTGTAGTATATCAGCCCCAAGTTGATTCAACTAGTGAAGAAATAGTCGGTGTAGAGGCACTTATAAGATGGAAAAATTCAGAGCTTGGAATTATTTCTCCTAGTGTATTTATTCCTATTGCCGAGAAAGTTGGACTTATCAATTCAATTGGTGAGTGGGTTATGAGAACTGCAATAAATCAAAATAAAGAATGGCAAGACTTGGGTATTAAACCGATTCGAATGGCAGTAAATATATCAGTAAATCAATTCAAAAGTTCAAATTTGTTAGCTATGATAAAAAACTTGCTAAGTGAATCAAAACTAGATGCAAAATATTTAGAAATTGAACTTACTGAGAATGTTATTATTGAGGAGATAGACGATATAATTGACACTTTAGATGAAGTAAAAAAACTAGGATTATCAATAGCTATCGATGATTTTGGAACGGGTTATTCTTCACTTAGTAGATTAAAAGAATTGCCAATAGATAAGCTTAAACTTGATATAGAGTTTGTACAAAATATGGGACGTAGCAAGAAGGATAAGGCTATAGTAGAAGTTATTATTAACCTGGCTAATCAACTGGAACTTAATGTAATAGCCGAAGGGGTAGAGACTAAAAAGCAATTTGATGAACTTTGTAATATGAAGTGTAAAGAAATACAAGGTTACTATTTCTATAAGCCTATGCATGCAGATGATATGCTTGATCTATTAACAAAGGATAAATCAAAAAATATTGGTTAGGATTATAATTTAATTTAGTAGATAAAAGAATAAATGAATATTTTTACTTATAATTATACAATATAAGTAAAAATAAAAATACTTACCAATAGATATAATAAGTATACTGTAATTGAAGTGCACCTTAAAAAGTTAGATTGCTAATATTTTAAGGTGCACTATATGCTTTCAATGCTACCAACGGGAGTTTTTCGAGAAAGTCCACTAGAGAAACTTGAAAAAAGGTGATTTTTTAGCTCCAACTGAGCTTGAAATATTAGTTGGATAAAAGATCTTGATAGATAAATTGGATGTAGATGATTCCTTTTTCTTTTAAAATTAATTGACATGAATTCTGTAGAGCAAATGTTTAATTAGTATATTTCGTTAGCTAGTTCATAGTCACTTAAGTTACTAATGCCTGTGAAACTATCTGCATTATTAGAATTATTATGTAATAGATGATCGATACTTTCGTTTAATGAAGTATTTATTTCTAATGTTAACATCTTTAAACTATGTATTGAACGTTCGTATAGTACCCATCCAAACTCTTCAAGTCTTGGCTTAAGTAAAAATCTTTCAATAAACACTTTTAGGAAAGCAAAAGTTACAACTATAAAGATACCTAACATCTCTGAATCTACCATTCCTTCGCCAGTATGGCTTATCTCTGATATACTTAAAACTAATATAATTGATAATATAAATTCAATAGTAGTCATAAACCAAAACATATTGCTAAAGATTCTTGCTTGCATCTTTTGTTTCTTTAGTAATAGGTGACTAGATTTATTATAATCTTTAAAAGCTGCTTGTTTGTTTTTGCAGAAAAGGCATTTGTTTTTTATTTTGTCTTGGATAATTTCATTACTAAAAGTATCTAGTTTTTCTTGTGCATCTTTAAATGACCAGTCTATATTATATCGTTCTTTATTTTCAAGTATTGTATCAAAATCTTGGAAGTATGCTGTAATTTCAGTATTCTTCATAGTCACTCTCCTATATATGCTTGTAAGTAGTTTGTTTGTATTAACCTAACTATGTTGTGTAAAAAAAGATCTTTTTAAAGATCAATTTTGTTTAGTGTAGCTGTAAGTGATTTAAGATCATCACTGCCAAGCTTTACTTTAAGACGTTCAGCAAGATATACATTTGTTAATTGTGCTAGTGTAGCTATTTTGTGTCCTGTTTCTGTAAGGCGTAAGTAGTGTACACGTCCGTCATGTGGGCAACTTACTTTATATAAATAATCTTGTTTTATGAATTTTTTAACTAACTCAGTAACTGTAGGCTTTGTAAGTTCAAGATCTTCAGCTAATTGGCTAGTTGTCATATCTTCTTTATCTAAAAAATGCTTTATATAATTAAGTTGTTTTATAGTCATATCAGAAATACCAAGGTCGTCAACCATTTGAAGATGGCACTTTGACTTCAGTTGTAAAAGTTTTTCAAGCGACTTTGCAAGTTCATCTGTATTATTCATATTATCACTCCTAGTTAGTTCGGCTTTTCCTAACTATATAACGAAATAGAATTATTGTCAACATCAAAAGATTAAAAAAATTGACTTTAACAACATATTATTTGTTAGAAAGTTAATCGGGTTTTTAATAAGGGAGCGATTTATAGTTTCAAAGAAGTGACTACTTGAATATTGACTCATTACTCTGTAATATAGTATGAGAAGTTAATTATAAAATAGATTGAAGGAAGTGGATCTAATGAGTAAATTTAATATAGAAGAAATAAGAGCACTAGCAGATAAAAACTTAGCAAATGCAATACTTCATAGAAATAAATTAGCGGCTCACGGAAAAAGAGTTGTTACGGATAGTTATATGATCTATACGCTTGGCGCGGGTAATGCAGATGGTCATCTAAATGGAGTGCTTTGCCTAGGCACTGAAAAACAAGACGGGCTTCCTGAAGAAGCAATTAGTTTTTTTAAAGATGAAAAGCGCGATTTCGTAGTTTGGGTAAGAGATCATCAAGATGGTATGAATACAGCAGATGCTGCGTCTTACGTAGCATTTGGTAAGGCACAGGGTCAAATATTCAGTGAGATACTTGACGTTCATGGTGCCGGATCTGTTAGAAGTGATCCTAAATCTGGAACTGCTTCAAATTAGCGGTGTGTTACCTTTTGGAAACTGGCGGACTAAAAAGTGCCTACTACACAAGTTTACATTAACTATTTATAATGATGTATGTGTCAGATATAAATTATGAAAGTAGGTATTAATAGTATAGGGAGTGATTTCTATGTTAAAGAATGTTGAAAATAAAGCTGTTTTAATTGATAGAGTGGACGAGTTTATTGTTTGTGGTGATCCTGGATGCGATGGTTATAATGGAACTGCAGTAGCAATTTATGAGCAGATTCTTAGAAAAAAAACAGAAATAACTTTTATAGTTGGAGATATGGTTCCAAATGGGCATTCCTTTTATTATGATCAATTTAAAGATATAACAAATACATCTGCACAAAATCCAGTGTATTGTGTTGTTGGAAACCATGATATCAAAAATTATGAAGAGTATCTAGGTCATAAAAACTACTACATAAAGTCTGAAAAAGCTTTGTTTATAGTATTAGACAATTCAAAGAGGTATTTTGATGAAGAAACCCATACATTTTTTAAAGAAACTTTAGATAATAATTGTGATTGCCCAACCTTTATATTCTTTCATATACCTCCACCAAACGAACATGTTGATAACACAATTGCTTCTGAGCAATGGGATAAAATAAAAGCAAATATGGAAGTTCATAAAAAGTATATTGAATGTATATTTGCAGGACATGTACAT
>JBARWW010000272.1:0-11031 GCA_049647005.1 Acidaminobacteraceae bacterium
ATATCAAATAAATCAAGTACCTGATCAAGCATTTCTCTATGCTGAGCAGTAACACACACTATCGACTCTATATTATCATCTTTTTCTAAAGCCTTTACCACAGGAGCCATCTTTATAGCCTCTGGCCTTGTACCAAAAATCGACATAACCCTAATCTTATTCATCTGCGACTCCTTTAAATTCAGTATTTAAATTTTGAAATTTAGTATTTATAGCTTTTCTTCACTCTCTCTCGTTCTATTTATAGGTATGAATATAAGGACTATAGCAATAAGTAAAATAACCCATCCATAAACCGTCTCATTATTTACAAAGGATATACCTGCAATACCAAGTAGGGTTGCTAAAAAGTATAAACTAAGTACAGCATGCTTATGTCCAAAACCAATTGTAAGCAATCTATGGTGAAGGTGACCTTTGTCTCCCTCAGATATTGATTTTCCACTAGCAATTCTTCTAATTATTGCAAAGGTTGTATCAAAGATTGGAATACCAAGTATAATTACTGGAATAAATAGCGTAACAACAGTTGCACTCTTAAGCGCTCCTTCAATAGAAACTGCAGCAAGTATAAATCCTAAAAATAGCGAACCTGTATCACCCATAAATATTCGAGCAGGGTTAAAGTTATACGGTAAAAAACCTAGTATACTACCAGTTAGAATAGCTGTCAGCATTGCTACTTCTACACTACCATTAACAAATGCAACATATGTAAGTGCCGCAGCTGCTATCATAGATACACCAGCAGCAAGTCCATCTAGTCCATCAATTAAATTTATAGTATTAGTTATACCAACAATCCAAAATACTGTTATTGGTAAACTTATCATAGTCGAAATATATATATACTCTCCCGCGCCAAAGTGCGATACCATTTCACCTAAAAAATTTGTTAAAAATACAATTCTATATCCTGAGTAAAATAATACTAATGCAGCTAATATTTGAACTATTAATTTAAACTTTGCAGATATAGGATTAACATCATCCTTAACACCGCAAGCGATAATCATAAAACTACCAACAACAAGTCCTATGACCTTATTGATCTCAAGATTTGTTGTTGCAAGAAATACAATCATAAATGAAGCAAATATTGCAAGTCCACCAAGTCTAGGCATAGGCTTGGTATGTACCCTTCTATTATCCATTGGTACATCTACTGCACCAATTTTATGGGCAAACTTTATAACTTGTGGAGTTATTAGATAGCTTATTCCTATAGCAGATGCAAAATATGCTATCATCAATAATAATTCATTTTCCAAAACAGACACCTCATCAAAACTTCTCTATTATAAATATATTAATAAATCATTTCTAGCAATTTCCTTATAATTTCAAGGCCTATAAAAGTGTTTTCCACCTTTGTAGCCTACTGTATTTTACATGTATTGAAGAATATATTCAATAGAAATAAGAGAATTGTAAACTTAATTTAATCATTTGATTTGTTTTTCTTTTATTTATTAAAGGATAGTTTCTTGTATAAATATAAGAAACTATCCTTTAACAATATCTCAAATTAATTTGATTTACATAATATCTAATATCCAAATTCATTGCTAAGCGAATCATCATTTGTAATCCACTCATCAACCATTACAGCTCTAAAATCCTTCTTATTGTCACGTATAACAACTTTTTTTATACCAGAGTTTATAATCATACGTTTACACATGGTACATGAGTTAGCGTTTTCTACATACTCTCCATCAGATGCGTTTTTACCAACAAGATATAAAGTCGAATCTATCATATCTCTGCGTGCTGCTGATATTATGCAGTTAGCTTCGGCATGTACACTTCTACATACCTCATACATTGTACCTCGAGCTATGTTGAGTTTATCTCTTATACAAAAGTTTATATCTATACAATTTTCCCTTCCACGCGGCGAACCAGTATATCCAGTTGAAATAATTTCGTCACTTTTCACTATTATAGCGCCATAGTTTCTTCGCATGCATGTTCCACGAGAAAGTACTGTTTCAGCAATATCCAAATAGTAATTTTCTTTAGCAACTCTTTTCATGTGTACCCTCCTTGATACTTTTTTATATAATCTTCTTATAACTTTTCACTTTTCACTTTCCACAAAGGTTTCATTCGCCTTAAGTTTTTTAATGCTTAATGTTTATATTTTAATGCTTATTTAACATATAATATTCAATCGTTTGAGGCGCAGACATAGTTTTTCATTTGAGTACAAAATACGGATTAATATTGAAATGTTCTTGGCGATTATCGCCAATGTGTAAATATAAATCCGATATTTTGTTCAAATAAAAACTTAAGTCCAGCAGCAAACAATTGAATATTACTTGTTCTAGAAGAAGCTTTACAATTGCACAAATTATAAAAAAACTGCTAAGGCTTAAATCCTTTATGGTTTTAAACTTTAACAGTTTCAATTTTTTCTTATATATTATAATTTTTTATTATATATTTAACTTTTGTATTACTTTGTTCCGTATAATCTGTCTCCAGCATCTCCAAGACCTGGAACGATGTATCCGTGATCATTTAACTTTTCATCAATTTCTCCGATAAATATATCTACATCAGGATGTTCTTCATGAACTGCAGCTAAACCCTCTGGGCAAGAAATTAGTGAAACTAATTTAATGTTTGTAGCTCCTCTATCTTTTAAGAATCTAATTGCAGCTCTTGCCGATCCACCAGTTGCAAGCATTGGATCTACTACAAGTAATTCTCTTTCTTCTACATCTGATGGTAATTTACAGTAGTATTCTACTGGCTCAAGAGTTTCTGGATCTCTATAAAGACCAACGTGTCCAACTTTAGCAGCAGGAAGTAATGTTAAAAATCCATCTACCATACCAAGACCAGCTCTAAGGATTGGAACGATTCCAAGTTTTTTACCAGATAATGTTTTACATGTAGTTGTACAAACTGGAGTTTCAATTTCAATATCTTCTAGTGGCAATTCTCTAGTTACTTCGTAAGCCATAAGCATTGAAACTTCTTTAACTAATTCTCTAAATTCTTTTGCACCTGTATTTTTATCTCTAATTAAAGTTAATTTGTGTTTGATTAACGGATGACTCATTTCATAAACATTTTTCATTTTTATTTCCTCCTAAACATACATAGTGATTTCACTATAAGATCAAAGCAATAAAAGCTTTACTCTACAACAAATTTCAATCTTAGCTATTTTTCACTTCGATTTCTGTTATAAGATCTACTCTCGCTTGGTGTCTTCCACCTTCAAACTCAGTATTTAACCAATTTTCAACGATTTCAAGAGCAAGTCCTTTTCCAACAACACGCTCACCTAAAGATAATATGTTAGCATCGTTATGTGCTCTAGACATTTTTGCACTAAAAACATCACTCACACACGCTGCTCTAATACCTTTAACCTTATTAGCGGCCAAAGAAATACCGAGTCCAGTTCCACATACAAGAATACCAAGTTCGTATTCACCAGTAGCAACAGCCTCGGCAACGATTTCACCATATTTAGGGTAATTACAAGAATCTTTGGTATATGTACCAAAGTCTTTAAGTTCCATCCCTTTTTCATTTAAGTATTCAATAATAGTATTTTTGAGTTCTAATCCACCATGATCACTACCTAATGCTATTTTCATATTTACACCTCCCGAGTATAATTAATTTTCAAATGTGCATTTTCCGCAATTTTGACTTATATATTAAAATATATCCAAAATAACAGAACTTATTCAGGTGATTTTTAACATCATTATTCCTTAAAATTTCCTTTGACAAGTATACCAGAAACTTTATTTTAATACAACTAGATTTTTTTGAAAAATGTTTATATATAGTAAAGTTCTGATAAAAGAATCATTAAACAACATATGGATATGTTATTTAATGTTAATTGCCTTGCCACCACTTGCCTTATTTAATCTATTCATAATAGCTTGACCTATTCCTACTAGTGGAAATCCTTGAGCATATATTATCTTTACACTTGTTGTGTCAAAGTACCTTAGAGCGTCAAATAGATTTGACGCAACTTCGTCAAGATCATTGTATGCTCCTACATTTTTAACTACATAATTAGAGAGCTCTAAACTCGCACCCTTAGAACAAAGTACACCTATATCACTTAATTCAAAATCCAAATCTTTAGCCAAGTCATTTAAGACTAAGACAAAGTCCTTATCCTTACAATTGATCACTATAAGAGGTGCACTCGGTGAGTAATGTCTGTACTTCATACCTGGTGACATTGGTATAAGATTATCTTTTTCAGATATATTTATTATAGCTGGGTCATAACTAACATTATCTACAACTTTGCTTAACATCTCAATAGTAACTCCACCCGGTCTAAGTATCATTGGGTTCTTAGAAGATATATCTACTACAGTTGACTCAAGTCCAACACTCGATACATCACCACAAACTATTGCAGCAACTCTGCCAGATAGGTCCGCTATAACATGTTCGAAACTCGTTGGGCTTGGTTTACCAGATATATTTGCACTAGGAGCCGCAACAGGAACACCAGACAATCTTATAAGTTCGCGTGCAACTGCATGCGATGGCATCCTTACAGCAACTGTATTTAAACCACCAGTTACCTGGGCTGGAACTTTATCACTTTTTTTAAATATAAGAGTAAGTGGTCCAGGCCAAAATTTATCCATCAGTTTTTTTGCAACTTCTGGTATTTCCGCAACTAAGACATCAAGATCAGAAATTTCTGCTATGTGAACTATCAATGGATTATCAGATGGTCTACCCTTTGCCTTATATATTTTAGATATTGCTTCTTTTGAAAGTGCATTTCCACCAAGACCATAAACAGTTTCCGTTGGAAATGCTACAACCTCATTTTCACGAAGCAGTCTTGCTGCTTCTTCTAACCAATTCTTATTACCTTGCTTTTTTACTATTAATGTATCTATCATTGTATTTTATCCCCTCATATCTTCTATGAAATATGATATTACAAAGTATAGATACTATCAAGAGTTTTATACTTTAATGATTTGAAGCCTTTGGCACATACTCAGTTGTTTTAACTCTTCCAAACGACCATTTAAGTAAACTTGGTGTTATAAGAGTAGTTACAAGCACCATAAGTATTACTGCAGCCAACTCATCATTGCCTATTAGTTCCATCTTAACACCCAGATTTGCAATAATAATGGCAACCTCAGCTCTTGGTATCATACCAATACCTATCTGGAGAGCCGTTGTATTATCATATCCAGATAGTTTTGCTCCAAGTCCAGAGCCAATTACCTTTCCTATTACACCAAGTACAATAATTACCGAACCAATAGCTATAGCACCAAATGCTGTTCTTATATCTACATTCATACCTATTGATACAAAAAATATTGGCGTAAACATAGTTGTTGCAATACTATTTATTTCATGTGAAATTTTATGCCTATGACTTGTCATAGATAAAATTACTCCCATAAAATAAGCACCCGTAATTGCCGCTACACCAAGTTCCTCTGAAACATATGCAAGTAGCATACAAAGAACAATTGAGTAAGTAACAATTTTATCATCAAAATTTATAGTTCTAGAGAATTTCTTAAGTAATTTTATAACTACATATCCAACAAAAGCTGTTATTACAAAGAAACCCACAATTTTGAGCATAACTACAGGTAGGCTAACACCACTACCAGGTTTTAATATACCAACAGCAAGCGTAAGTAAAACAATACCCATAATATCATCCATTATAGCAGCTCCAAGAATCGTTACTCCTTGTTTTGTTCTAAGCTTACCAATTTCTCTAAGCGTTTGAACCGATATGCTAACAGATGTTGCTGTCGAAATTATAGCCATAAATATACTTACACTAATATTTTTTGTCATAAAATAAGTACCTGCAAAGACTAATGCCCCAGGGAAAAGAACTCCTCCAATAGCAATTAGCGATGATGACTTACTCGACTGTTTCAATTCATCTACATCGGTTTCAAGACCTGCAATGAACATTAAAAATATAACTCCTATCTCTCCCATACGACTAATATACTCAGAACCTTCTAATATACCTGCACCTAAAATAATACCCACAATTATTTGACCAAGGACAGGCGGTTGATTTAACTTCTTACTAACTATTCCACCAAGATTAGCAAGTAATAGTAGTATAGCTATTTCTAGAATATAAAAGAAATTTGATTCCATTTCCCTCACCCCCATTTTGATATTCATAAGCCACTACTTCCCTAGAAGCTTACAATAGTAAAAGTATACTCTTAATTTTTTGAATTATCAATTAATTGAGAATGAAAAACCCTCTGTAGAGCTACTATTTTAAGTAACAGTAGCTCTACAGAGGGTTCTAATTTATAATATAAATACATTTATGTTTTTTAGTAATTTTTTTCTACGAATTCTTTTATTTCATCAGATGCTTCTTTAATATCTTTCACATCAACAGTTAAGGCATAATCATAATCTTTAGCTTTATGCATGTACTGGGGATCGTAATAGTCAAGCATTAGTCTTTTTGCAACTTCTCTATACTCTTTCTCATCCATAAGCGCTTTTAGTGCCTTAACGCCAGCATCACCAATTTGTTTTTTAAACATGTGAATAAGCCCAAGTATTTGGTCAAAGTTTTCTTCACTTTGAATATATTCAGCAACTATTATATCAGCTCTAAACTCTATATCAGCTGAAACTAAAACATGTTCACCAGCAGCCATTGATTGCATAACTGACTCAGGTACCAAAACAGTTCCTAGTCTTCGACTCTCTGCTTCAACTAAAACATAACCTTTAGTATTTAACTTAAGATTCATATATATTTCATGCTCAAAATTCTTTTGGGTTACAATCTCTTTAATCCCAACTTTACCTAGTAGAGAACCTCTATGTTTTGCAAGACCTTCAATGTCCATAATAGGAATACCCATAGACTTAAGTCTTGTAAGAATATGAGTTTTTCCAACACCAGTATTTCCATGAAGAACTATAAACTTCATATTTTCTGCAAGTTCATTAGTTTCTTCTATAACTGTGTTTCTATAACCCTTATAGCCACCATTTATAACTTTAACATCAAATCCCATTGCATTTAAAAGACTGCCTATTGTTTGACTTCTCATCCCGCCACGTGCACAAAACAGTGCAACTTTTTTATGGCATTTTAAAACCCAAGTAGCCCTATCATAGATATCAGGAAGTTTTTTTGCAACAGCTTCAATAGCCATCTTTTTAGCTTTTTCGACAGATTCTTTTTTATAAGCCGTTCCAACATCTGCTCTTTCTTCATTAGAAAAAAGCGGAATATTGTAAGCCGTACCTATTGTTCCATCATAATATTCATCTGGTGTTCTTACATCTATAAATATATATTCATCATCTAAATCTTTATAATCTACTATCATATCTACACATCCAATCTAATATACTACTTCCCTTTTTAAAACTGCATTAATCAGAAAAATCCTGCATTATACAGGATTTTTATTTTCCACACAAAATATTTTATCAATATTTTATTTAGATATTATTATCTAATTCCTTAAGTGCTTCTGCTTGATAGAAAGTCGTAAGAGCATCAATCATCTCTTGAATTTCACCCTCTAAAAAGGCTGGCAATTTATAGACTGTAATTGGAATTCTATGATCTGTAATTCTTCCTTGAGGGAAGTTATACGTTCTGATCTTAGCACTTCTATCGCCTGTTCCAATTTGACTCTTTCTCGCTTCTGAGATTTCAGCATTTTGCTCATTTAAAGCTTTTTCATATAATCTAGCGTTTAATACTTTAAGCGCTTTCTCTTTGTTGGATAACTGACTCTTACCATCCTGACAACTAACAACCATACCAGTTGGAAGATGGGTAATTCTAACTGCGGAGTCAGTTGTATTAACACTCTGTCCACCGTTTCCTGATGATCTGAAAACGTCTATTCTAAGATCGTTTGGATTGATGTGAACTTCAACATCATCAACCTCTGGAAGCATAGCTACAGTAGCTGTAGATGTATGAATACGTCCACCTGACTCCGTTGCAGGTATTCTTTGAACTCTATGCGTACCACTTTCAAACTTAAGTTTAGAGTAAGCTCCAGCTCCAGTAATCATAACAGAAGCTTCTTTAATTCCACCAACACCAGTTTCAGATGTATTCATCATTTCAACTTTCCATCTTTGTTTCTCAGCATATCTAATGTACATTCTCAACAGTTCTCCAGCAAATAATCCAGCTTCATCTCCACCGGCTCCAGCTCTTAGTTCTAATATAACATTTCTATCATCGTTCGGATCTGTAGGAATTAATAGCATTCTAAGTCCTAAAGCATAAGCCTCGATATTTTCTTCAAGCTCTGAAAGCTCCATCTTAGCAAGCTCTCTCATTTCTGGATCACTTTCATTTTTAATAATATCTTTAGCTTCTTCAATTCCTTTTTGTGCATCCACGTATTTTTTGTACATTTCAACTATTGGAGCTAAATCAGCGTGTTCTTTCATAAGTTTTCGCCATACATTTTGATCACTAATTATCTCAGGATCAGCAATTTTTTCACCAAGCTCAATATATTTATCTTCTATAAATTCTAATTGTTCAAACACGTTAACACCTCTTATCAATTTTTTTTCCTATAACCGCTCTATATTTAAAAAGTTGCTATAACAACTCTTTCAAATCCCTGCAAATCTTTAATAGTGTAAATATCTCTATAGCCATTTTCTACAAATAGTTTTGAGATATCACCACTTTGATCATGACCAACTTCAAAGAAAACTTGACCACCATCTCTAAGATATATCCTACTTTTATCTACAATTTGTCTATAAAAATCAAGACCATCATCTCCACCATCAAGTGCCATATGAGGCTCAAAATCCTTTACCCTAACATGAAGTTTATCAAGAACTTCTGTAGGTATATAAGGTGGATTTGAAACTATAAAATCAAGGCTCTTTTCATCTATATTTAATCCATCAAAAACATCTGATTTTAGCAGTTCCAATCTATCCATAACACCATTTTTTTTTGCATTTTTTCTTGCAACGTCTAGTGCGTCTTCACTTATATCAAGAGTAATACCATAAGACTTATCTAAAAGCTTTACAAGTGACACAGCAATCGCTCCACTACCAGTTCCAACTTCGACAAATTTACATGACTTATTTTTATATATTTCTACTATAGCTTCAACTAAAACTTCAGTATCTCCTCTAGGTATTAATACCCGCTCATCAACATAAAAATCAAGACCCATAAATTCTTGCTCTGATATTATATATTGGACTGGCCGTCCAACCGCCCTCTCATCAACCAATTTCATATACTCAGTATAATCGACTTCACTTAAGCTTTGATTTTGATTAAGTATTAGCTTAAGTCTATCGATTTTAAGCACATGACACATAATAAGTTGAAGATCAAGAAGTGGCGTTTCAGTTATAGGCTCTATCACACTCAAGTTATTGCTTAGGGCTTCTCTTCTACTCATCATTCTAATTTACCTCTACTTCACCATCGTGACTATCACCAGTATCCATAAGTACTTTTATATCTTGAATTTTTTTTGAAGCTTTTTGCTCTTCACTAAGAACTGCAATCATTGCAGCAAGTGCAACTTCAAGTTGTTTATCATCTGGTTCTTTTGTTGTAAGTTTTTGCATCATAAGTCCAGGGAAACTAATTGCCTTAACAATTGGTGAATTCGACTTACCCGCTATCTTAATAATCTCATATGACAAACCCGCAACTACAGGCAAAAGTACAATTTTCAGGGCAATTCTTACAAGTATACTAGACCAACTTATAAATGAAAATATAATTATACTAATAACAAACACTATTATTAAGAAACTTGTTCCACATCTAGGATGTAAAGTAGTAAACTTTCTTGCGTTTTCAACAGTAAGGTCTTCACCGCTTTCAAGACAGTGTATAACCTTATGTTCTGCTCCGTGATATTCAAACACACGGCTTACATCTTTCATACGAGAAATCACTAGTACATATGTTATAAACATAAGTATCTTTAGCGTTCCCTCAAGGAAGCTAAGGACTTGCTGACTCTCAACATAGTTCTTAAGTGTATTTATAATAACTGTTGGTAGTGCTCCAAATAGTGTAAAAGCCATAATTAGTGCAAATACCATTGAAAAAGCAACCATAACATCTTCCGCTTTATCGCCTAGCTTATCGTAGATCCATTTTTCGAACCCTTTCGTCTCATATCCCTCTTCCATTTCAGCATAGAACTCCGCACTATAAGAAAGTGCTTTTACTCCCACGATCATAGAAGCTATTAGAGCAACCGATCCCCTAAGTACAGGAATTTTAAGTAAAAATGATTTTTCTATTTTAGATGGCTTCTCCATCTTTAAAGTAATCTCTCCATCTGGCTTTCTAACTGCAATGGCCACGTCTTCTTTGCCTTTCATCATAACGCCTTCGATGATAGCCTGACCTCCAACTGCACTATATTTTTTACTCATTTGCTTACCTCCGTTTTCTATTAGAAACTTCAGTTATATACGCCTATATCAGCGCTAACTATTTGATAACTCGAAAAGGTCATAGTAACATTTGGGACATAAAGACTGATACTCCACTTCATGCTCTCCATCTATAGCAACCTGCTCACCTTCAAATACAAATTCTCCATTAATCTTTCTTCCATTAAGAATAGCTTTTTTACCACATGTACAAATCGTTTTTAACTCTTCAATAGAATGAGCTAGTAAAAGTAGTCTTTGACTTCCTTCAAAACCTTCCATCTGGAAGTCTGTTCTTAGCCCATAACAAATAGTTGGTATACCAAGTTTCACTGCAATTTCAAGTAAGTTATCAATTTGACTTTTACTAAAGAACTGTACTTCATCAACCAATAAACAATCCACTTTGCCATTTGCTTTAACCCACTTAAGAACTTCTGCGTATAAATTTTGGTCATTGCCAAGAGATAAATCAACTTTTTTTTCTACTCCAAGTCTTGATACTACTAAATCTCCACCTTTTGTATCCGTTTTTGGTTTGAGAATTAGAGTTCGCATTCCACGCTCACCATAGTTATAGGC
>JBARWW010000273.1:0-2410 GCA_049647005.1 Acidaminobacteraceae bacterium
TGTAATTTTTAACAAATCTTTATTCATCAAAAAAACTGCTCATATGAGCAGTTTATATTATTACTTTCTATATTAGTATCCTAAGATATTAAATCCACAATCTACATGTAGCACTTCACCAGTTACACCAGTACCAAGTTTTGAACATAGGAATACTGCTGAACCGGCAATTTCTTCTTGAGTTACTAGTCTCTTTAGAGGTGCCTTAGCTTCAAAACCTTTTGCTAAATCGCTAAATCCACCAACACCTTTTGCTGCTAATGTTTTAATTGGACCTGCTGAAATTGCATTTACCGTTATACCTTCATGACCAAGATCGTGGGCAAGATACTTAACACTAGCCTCAAGAGCTGCTTTAGCAACACCCATTACATTATAATTAAGAACTACTCTTTCTCCACCAAGGTAGGTTAGAGTTACTATAGAAGACCCTGATTGCATATATTTTTTCGCTACTCTTGTTACAGCAACTAAAGAATATGCACTTATATCTTGAGCCATTTTATAACCATCTCTTGATGTATCATAATAATTTCCTCTTAATTCATTTTTATCAGCATGCGCAATACTATGTATAACACTATTAATTGTATTCAACTTTCCACCTATAATTTCGAATGCTTTTACAATATTATCATCGCTTGTAATATCACATTCTACTAAAGCAGGCGATTCATAATCCATATCTAAAAGCAATTTCTGAATTGTTATCTTTGTTTTTTCACCATTATAAGTAAATGCGACATTTGCACCTTCATCAATGAACATCTTTGCAATGCCCCACGCTATACTCCATTTATTTGCTACACCCATTACAACAACGTTTTTATCGTTAAGTAATCCTGCCATAAAAATTTCCTCCTTAGGGTTACTTTTTAGTATCTACTACTAACACTTGATGTAATTATACAATATTTTATTTTTACACACAAGTTTAATTTTGTATTTTCTTAATCTTGTTAATAATTTCATAACATATTATGTATATAGTCAATATATTAGAATGATAAGATTTTTTTATATTAGATACTATCTTTCTTGGGTATAATTATAATACATTTGGCAAACAAATATAACCATAAAATAAAAAAGGGGTGTCAAACATGAACAATATTGTACTCAATAAACTATCCCTACTCTTTTTTGCAATAGTAGCTATTGCTTTAACATATCTTTTTATAGGCAAACTTTTTGTTTTATTTTTACCATTTATACTTGCTTGGATTTTTTCTATAATTCTTCAACCTATAGTTAATGTTTCTAGTAAATATTTTAAACTTCCACGCTATATAATTTCTATAGTTTGCGTACTTGGACTTATATCTATGAGCGGAGCCATTATATACGCTTTATTTAATATTGTAATAAATTTAATTAATAGATTTACTACAGCATCAACTAATATTGTAAGCGAATTAAACAACTATTCAGTAATTGTACAGGATCAACTAAATAATTATAGTTTACCTATAGCTATCAATACATCAGAATTATTCTATGACTCACTTGCAAGCATTGTTAATTCTCTTGGTAATTATGGCGGCGCTATTCTTTCTAGCACGCTCGGATTTGTTGCTTCACTGCCAAATGTTATTGTATTTATCATAGTTACGATTATATCTACATTCTTTATGACAAAAGATAAAGACATAATAGATGAATTTATACACGAACATACAAATGTACATCTTCAAGACAATAAATATTTTATCTTCTTTAAAGAGAAAGTACTTAAGGTCTTGTGGGGTTATCTGAAAGCTCAACTTATACTTATGAGTATTACATTTGTACTCGCCTCAGTAGGTCTGCTTATACTCGGAAAAGACCATGCTTTCTTAACTGCTCTTGGAATTGCAATGGTTGATGCTCTTCCGATTTTTGGACCTGCAATGATATTTGTTCCATGGGCAATAACTATGATTATAATCGGAAAATTTAAGTATGGTATATCTTTACTTATATTATATTTAGTACTTACACTTACTAGGCAATTACTTGAACCTAAAATTGTTAGTTCACAGATCGGCGTTTATCCATTACTTACACTTATGTCTATTTACATTGGAGTTAAGACACTCGGCATATCAGGTATATTTATCGGTCCATTTACAGTAGTATTACTTCAAACTATATATGAGCAATACTTAAGCAAGCGCAACACCACGCACAATTCTTAAGTTTTTTATTTTAGCGTTCGTGTTTTATAAAAAGTTTTTTTTATCATTTTACCCCTTTACACATTAAAAAACTATGCTATAATTATCCAATACATTGAATAAACTCATTTAGAAATCAACTTTCAATTTAGTTTATTCAATTTGCAAAGAGACAATAGTTAATTTAATTAGTAACTTTATAAATTAGTATTATTTTCATACAATTCAATCTCTAATTTGTTGAAAATACTATT
>JBARWW010000274.1:0-1714 GCA_049647005.1 Acidaminobacteraceae bacterium
TCTTAAGTTCTAAACTGAACTTTTAAGTGGCAATAGCTAACATAAAGTAAAGTTAACAAACCCTAACAAATCAATCGGTACACACCTTAGTAACTCAAACTTCTCTCTCATGCTAATGTCACCTAACTTCTTTATCTCCGACGTACGTCGGGAATAACTACTAAATAAGCTCTTAAGTAAAAGTCTTTCTATTTCTTTATCTATACGTTTTTCTGAATAAATAGATACTCCCATTACTACACTCAATTGTTCGTCTAGGTCCTAACATAAACTTACTTAAGTTTTTTATACTTTCGTCTTTACAATTTGGACATTTTTGTAAAAGTATCACCTCCCACTTTTTCTATAATCTATCAAGTGGATTAATTATTCCTCGTAGTGATTTTGTTGAAACATGCGTATATATTTCTGTAGTTTTACTGCTATTATGGCCAAGTAGCTCCTGTATATATCTAAGATCTACACCCGCTTCGAGTAAATGAGTTGCATATGAATGTCGCAAACTATGAAAAGTTGCAAGCTTATTTATATTCGCTCTAACTTTTGAATCATTAAATACTCTCTGTAGTGTACGTGTGCTTATATGACTCAATTTATCAGGGTTTTCAAACAACCATTCACTAGGCTTATATTGGACATGATATTCTCGTAGCTGAACAAGCATCTTCTCGGAAAGTGTAGTTATCCTATCCTTTCTACCCTTACCCTGATTTATTAGAACAATCATGCGACTACTATCAATGTCTTTCACTTTGACACACGCCACCTCACTAACTCTAAGGCCACATGAATATCCTAGCATTAACATTGTTTTATGCTTAACATTTATAGTTACTTCAAATATTTTTTTAACCTCATCCTGACTAAGAACTTTTGGAAGTGTTTTCTCCTTCTTTGGCCTCACTATAGTCATAATGTCGCTTTCGCTTTTGCCTTGTATCTTTAGACTAATCTTTATAGCATTAATTGCTTGGTTAGCATAAGTATGGCTACTACCCTTAAAATCAAGAAGATATAACAAATAACTATTTACACTCTCAAAATCATCCCTAGCTTTAGAATACTCTAGAAATCTATTCAAGTGATTTACATAGCTTGTAATAGTCTTTTTACTGTAACCCTTTCTAATAAGATAATCTCTTAAATCTGACGTGTTCTTAGTAATATGATTTGATAAATCCATTGGGATAGTATCATTTAATGTTTTTATTTTTTTAGTCTCTATATCACTTCGTGTTTCAATATCGTTAGTCTCTATATAATTTAATTTACTTCTCTTTATCCTTTTGCTAGCTGAATACTTCGCAGGATTTAACCTTGCATTTTCTCTAGCAGCATATATTTCTGCGATCTCTCTAAGTTCTATTTCTTTGTGAAGTGGAAACTTCCAAACTCTAAGCCCCGCGTCCCACCAACCAGCCCCAACTAGTCTTAGGCGTTTAATTATTTCTTCATTATAAGGGAACTTTATAGTAATACAATCTTCTAATTTAACGATATTCATCTTATCACTCCCTACATTACTAATTATAAGGTAATTTATGGTCATTTACAACAAATGTATCTAAATACAAAAGTAGCTTTTAAAAGCAAAAAAATAAAACAGTTAGCAACTCTTACCTGAGCCATTAACTGTTTAAATATTTTTTATTATTTATATTTTTAAATGATGAACATATACATTTTTTATATGTGAGTAATAAAAATTCAATTT
>JBARWW010000275.1:0-24670 GCA_049647005.1 Acidaminobacteraceae bacterium
AGAAGATTACGGATATAGATATAATAATTGGTGGACCCCCATGCCAAGCTTACTCACTAGTAGGTAGAGCTAGGGATGAAAATGGAATGGAAGACGATAAAAGGAATTATTTGTATAAATTGTACATTCGTTTCTTAGCTGAGTATTCTCCTAAAGCTTTTATTTTTGAAAATGTTCCTGGTATACTAACAGCATCAAATGGAACTATATTTAAAAATTTGAAAGCATATATGAGAAGAGTTGGATATAATATTGAAGCTAGGAAGCTTGATGCATCAGAATTTGGTGTTTCACAAAAAAGAAAAAGAGTTATAATAGTTGGTTGGAGAAAAGACTTAGAGTTTAAATATCCATTTGTTGAAACAAAAGACTCTAAACATATAGTTAACGATATATTGAAAGATTTACCTTTCCTAAATGCTGGAGAGGCTTGCAAATCATTTGATTATAACTTTTATGTATCAAAGGCATTAAAAGCACAAAAATTGCGAAATTCAGAAGATGTTTTAACTCATCATATTTCACGAACTAATATAGCTAGAGATTTAGAAATTTATAAAACTGTAGTTAATGTTTGGAACTTAGAAAAACGCAGATTAAAATATACGGAATTGAATGATGAATTGATTACACATAATAACTTGAAATCATTTCTTGATAGGTTTAAAGTAGTTGCTGGAGATGAAAAATACTCACATACAGTTGTTGCTCATATATCAAAAGATGGACATCATTATATTCATCCTGATATAGAACAAAATAGATCATTAACAGTTAGAGAAGCAGCTAGACTCCAATCGTTCCCAGATGATTATTATTTTGAAGGTCCAAGAACATCAAACTTTGTTCAAATAGGAAATGCAGTTCCACCATTAATGGCTGAAAAATTGGCGATTTGGTTTAAACAGAATATTAAATAGCCAGCTATACACTGGCTATTTTTATTTTTTTGATTCCGCTTCAAGTTTTATAGTTTCTACGATTACGTTAACATCCTCTGTATAAACCGGTTGTCCTTGCCTACTATAAAAGTTTGAAAAACGACTTATAACATTTCGTGTAAAATCGTTAGTTAACTTACCTATAATGTTAAAATTTCTCAAGTCATCTTTTGATACATATGTTATTTTTTTGAATATTATATACATCAATTTTTAAATTCAGATTTTTCAATGATAGCATTTATATTTTAAATACCGATATTTCTTATTATAATTTTACTATTGGTTATTCTTATTTTACTTATATATTTGATATATAGAATCATAAAGAAAGTTTTTGCTAGGAAAAGCAAATTGGAAACAAGAGTAAACAATTTGGAAGATGAGCTTAAAGCATTAAAGGATAAACAGTAGATATATTCACTTTCTATATAATACTAGCATTACTATTATCAGCTACAATACTTGCATCATTAGGTTGTCAAAGTTCAAATGTTCAAGTAGAAGAGGTAGTTATAGGTGATGAAAGTACAAACGCTTCTAATGTAACAGGCGAGAATGTAGAAGAAGAAATGGCAACAGAGAATAATTACACTGTTAAGGAAAAAGAAATTTCAGCTCAAATTATGAAGGACTTTAATATGGTAGAGGATCAATCTCTTGCTGAAGTAGCTACTTTTTTAGATGAAAACATTGATAAAGTTACAAGAACTGATGTTGATATTTTACTTATAAGATTTATAGAAATGTCTGAGGCTGATGTTAAGAATGAAAACAGTAATTCTGTAGGTGAAAAACTTTTGTCTATCTTAGGACTTAATTATGGACCCAAGGCTTTAGAAAATGGCATCGAATAAGGGTTACCACTTTTGGGTGATAAGAAACTTTTAGCATTAGAGAACTTAGAAAATGACACTGATAAAGAACAGTTATAAAAGATATTTTTAAAAGGTCAAACTATTGATCAATATGAGGGTGAGTATTTTTTAATTCTTGATTATAATGCTATATATTCTGAATATGGAACTAAAGTAAATAATATTAACCGTATACTTATTACCTTTAGCAGCATTAACATTTTTCATACTCCTAACGTCTTTCGTAATACAAGGGATAAAACCCCTGTTCTTCGCATGGGGATAGAATGCTACAAACAACTATATAATGAAATCCAAATTACGATTATTTCAAAAAAACAAAGTCATTCAAATCTTCCTATTGATAATACTGATGTAAAGTTATAAGTAAGGTATGACTATCCATATCAAAATAGTGATAGCTCTAGTAAGTATAAACCGTATCAAATAATGGTGCTGTGCATTTCATATGATGAATTGCTATGACTCAGAAAGACCAGAATGTGCATTGCTAGAACTATTAAATCCAATGAAATTCCATTTAAAGAAAATTAAAATACTATCGCTTTATATATATAAATGTTAATGTTGTAAAGTACTAAAATATTGTAGTAGTAGGAGGTAAAATATGAAGCAAGATGAAAATGGAATTTATTATTATCAAATATATGAGCCGCATGATAGTGGTAATAATCTAAAGTTTAATAAAGAAACAGGTGGTCTTATCTTAGATATGAAAGAAGGCAGAGGTAAAGCTCTAAAACTTTTTACGGAAAGATTGACTAGCGAGATAGCTCCTTTTGATAATAAGAAAGAAGTGTTATTCGTATGTCCAAGCACATCACGTGCTGGAATTTCAAGGCTTGTACAAAACTTAGGTAAAGAGTTTTGGGTTGAAGTTAAAATAGATTTATTTTATCACTTTTCAGATGAAGGACTAAAGCATCAAAGTTCAGACGGCAATATGTCTAATATGATGAAAACTTTGAAAATCAGAGATGCAAATTTGGATGGAAAAAAGAAAATAGTAATTTTTGATGATATTACAAATTCTGGTACAACTTTATTAGCATGTAAAAAATTGCTTGAAGAAAAAGGTGATTTTGAAATAATTTTAATTGCGGTTGGAAAAACAGCTGAGTAGAATTTTAGTTCTTATATGAAGATTTGAATCAATCAATTTCTTGTTAAAAATGATCTAATAAATTTATATGTTCATGGATGATCTATTAAAAATACTTATAAAAAATTTATCGGAAGAATCATATGCTTGTAAAATAGTAAAGTAGATTTTATTCTTCAACATAAGTATATCTATGCATAGTAAGTATAATATATAAAACATTAAAAATCTCTAAAATTAAAAATTACCTGGTAATCACAAAGATGGATTTGACCTAGATAAATTTGTAGGTCAAATCCTTTTCTGTTTTTTGAAGTAAATAATAATTATGGGATTTAGGTGATACAAATGTTAGAATTAATAAAATCAATTGAATTTGTAAGATTACTTAGCAAATGCAATAATGATAAATAGATTTAAAACATATAATTTGCATGTAGTTTGTAAATAAGATAAAAACATATAATGTGAGTGTGAGGAGAGGTATTTTATGTTTAAAAATTACTCTATTTTAGTAATAGTAATAGTTCTAATTTCTTCAAGTATTGTTTTGACAGGAGTTCAAGTAATAACTGAAAATAATTTTGAAGCCTATGTTAATTCTTATGAGGGAAAAATCGAACATCAAGTTAGTACATATATGAATAGTCTTATTAGAGATTTAGAACAAGCGATTGAGTCCAATGCATATTGGACGGATGCTATAGAAAACCTCGAAAATATGGATAGTGAGTGGTTTAGTGAAAATTCAACTTCATATATAATTGAGATGGATCTTTTTAATACTGATTATATACTGATTACAGATGAGACATTAAAATTTACTCAAGAGAGTGGAGGTCAATTAAAAGATATTTTATTAGTTGATGAATATGTTCTTGATTCTTTAAATAATAACACTGTCAATAAGTTTTATAAAAGTATAGAAGATGACTTGTATTTGATTGTATCTTCCCCTTTTCTGGATAATGAACTTCAAAATCCAACAGGTTTGTATGTCAGTGTTAAAAAGTTAGATGTACAATTCTTAGATGAGCTTCAATTTGATTTTGGCGAAGACTTGAAAAACATACAGATAGGATATGATAGTGGACCTAAACTAATCACGAGTACAAAGAAAGAATTATACACTACTTTTGAATTACCAAATAGCGATAGACGACTTGAATTATTGTTTGATATTAGTGAGATATATGACATGTTATTTATTCAGAGGGACCATATCTTTGCAAGTATTTCTATTGTTGCAACTATTGCTGTTTTATTTGTTATTGTGTCAATTTTTGTGATCGTTAAACGTATAAAAATACTACTTTTAGGTGTTGAAAATATTTCGAATGGTGATTATGACTATAAAATAAAATCAGATAACGGCAAGTATTTGTTTGAATTAAACAAATTAACTCGTGGCGTAAATAAAATGTCGAATGATATCAAAGAACATCTAAAAGTAATTGATGAGAATTATAATGAAATGGTTGATGTTATAATTAATGCAGTTGAAATTAATGATGCTTATACTTCCCGTCACAACATTGATGTTGGGAAATATTCTAAAATTATTGCTACTGAGATAGGCTACGATAAAATTGATGATTTAATTCTTGCTTCAAAATTACATGACATTGGAAAAATTTCTATACCTGGACATATATTAAATAAATCAATAAAGTTAACAGTTGATGAATTTGAAATTATTAAGATTCATCCCCTAAAAGGGTATCAGATTATAGAACATTTGGATTATTTTGAGGAAATAAAATTAGGCGTAAAATATCATCATGAAAAATATGATGGTTCGGGGTATCCGGACGGTTTAAAAGGCGATGAAATTCCAATGATGGCTCAAATAATTTCAATTGCTGATGTTTATGATGCCTTAACTTCTGATCGCTCATACCGAAAAGGTCTAACTCATCAAAATGCTATTGAAATTATAAAAGAGGGATCTGGAAGTCAATTTAATCCATCATTGATTAAGTCTTTCTTAAATAGAGCAGATGAATTTAGAGTATTAATGATTGAGAATAGAGCGCAAGAATATAGATAAAAGATAACTATCCATAACTCCTAAACCACTCGAACAAACCGACTAATATCAGCTTTAATCACTCCCTTTCATCAAAGTTTATACGAACATACGTTCAATGCAAATGAGATTTTTTTGTAAGTATTAGATATAATACAAGTAACAAATAAACAGAAATAATTAAATTTTCTAAGGAGGCATAAAATGAATTCAATGTATAAACCAGTATGTGATCAATTGCTTAATGGATTTTCAACACTTAAATCATCTTATAAATGGGATAACGATTTAACAAAATGGCTAATTTCAGTTGCTTATGCAGTTAAAAATAAGCCGCTAAATGTTGAAGATATAGACCTAATTAAAGAATATATTAAAAAGAACACAGGGGTGTTTTCTCCTTTTAGGAGTACAAGTTTACTGACTTTAAGTGGATTACTTTGTTTGGACAATTTAGAGCCAAAAGTTTCATTTGATATTATGAATGATAATTATAATACTCTAAAAAAAGCAGGATTTAAGCAAACGTCCTATTTGCCAATTGCACTTTATACATTAAATCAATTATATGAAGGTTCCAATTATAGTAGTTATGCAGATCAAGCTATTGAAATTTATAAGGAAATGAAAAGTAATCATCCAATTTTAACTAGTGGCGATGATTATGCACTTGCAATTTTACTTATAAATGAGCGAAGTAAATTAGATAAAATAGAAGTACTATATAAAGCTTTAAAATCGTCTGGATTTAAAGTTGCCAATGGTTTGCAAATGATGTCACATATTTTGACTTTTAGTGATGAGCCTGTAAAGGTTCTTGTGGATAGATGTAGTCGTATCAATGAGTCTTTAATACATAATAAGTTAAAAGTTTATCCAGACTACTACGCATCTATAGCCATACTTGCTTTAACTGGAGTAGAGAGTGCTTTAAGCGATCTAATAGAAGTAGCCTTATACATTAAGTCCAATAAACAAGCAAAATGGCTAAGTAAAGGAATGCTTGTTATGCTTGCATCTGCAATCGTTACTTCTATGCTCATTGAAAATGCGGATGATGAACTAATTATTACTTCTCTAAAAGTTTCAATACAAGTAGTTATAATGGCTCAACAGGCAGCTATGATTGCAGCAATTAGTGCATCTACTGCTGCGGCCGCTTCGAGCGGTTAGTTTTAACGGTTATAATATATAATAATGCAATTGAATATCAATTCCTAATGAAAATTTCAAATGACTGAGAATTTTGAATAAAATTTTAAAAAACACTTGAAATTTACTTGAAAAAGACTTAGAATAAGGAGCGTTCCAAAATTAATGGGATGAATTCTGAAGTGGTCATAATGGAGTGGTCGTAAAAACCGTGAGAGTATTAATAACTCCTTATCTACCATACAATTTTAAAAGAGGACCTTTAGCTCAGCTGGTTAGAGCGCCCGGCTCATAACCGGACGGTCCGGGGTTCGAGTCCCTGAAGGTCCACCAATTAAAAAAATCACTTACGATTATATTGTAAGTGATTTTTTGCTATTATCCGAAATTAATTCTATATAAAATATTTTATTGTAAGCTACTTAGTACATCAGTGAACATATCTACTTTTCTTTTGTCTAAAGAATTAGTAGTTCCTAAAAGTGTAATAAGATTATCAAATGCAACTTTAGCTGCAGCTGCTTTATCAGAGTTAATTGCTGCAGTTATATCTTCAGAAAGTTTTTCGCTTTCTTCCATAAAAGAAGCAAATTGAATTCTCAGTTCTTCCAGTTTCGCTTTTTCTTCATCATTCATGTTAGCAAGAGCTTCACTAGCAGCTATCTGAGATTCTTTGTCAATCCCAATTATTATATTAATTTGAGCTTTAATTAATTTTATTGAATCTTTAGTAGAGTCTAATTCACTTTCAAATTGTGATTGGATATCTATAAAAGCAGGATGCATAGCGCTCAAAATTATTTTTTTTTGAACTTCTCTATCTTCCTTGAAGCTACCATCTTTAATTTCTGCAGCTTGCTCTGGTGCAACTCTTTCTTCATAGTCTGAAAAAGATGCAATTGTTCCGATTGCACCAGCCATGAGCGTAAGTGCGATTAATACAGTCATAAATTTCTCTAACATAATTATTCCTCCTTGGAATACATAATCTTTCCTTTATTTAAGGCATTTCTTTTGATTTTGAGGTGTTAAATCTATCTTAGACTTATTATGTGTGAGAGATAAATTATAAATGTATAAAAAGTGTGTAAATATAAAACCCACTAAGTGTAATAGGAAGTAGATCTACATATATTAAAGCATCTATTGGAGGAACTGATGTGCGCACGCTAAAAAAGAGATGTATTATTCCAGCAGTAGATTTAAAAAAAGAACTTGAAAAGAATATATCCCCAATTATAGCAACTATTATGAAGTTCGAGTGATTACTAGACCTCAAACTGACTATTTTATTAGGAAAGGAAGTTATTGCTATAAGATAATAATAAGTATTTTCCAAAATTCATTTTAATTTATAAAGATAAACATTGGGTATAATATAAAATATCAAGTTTAGGAGTTTAAATATAAAATTTTGAAGGAGGAGTAAACATATGAAAAAAATAAATACGAAGATAATTACATCGGTGGTTGGAGTAGTTCTTATTGTAGCATTGCTGCTTGGTGGCACTAGTATTTTTATAATGAATCAAATAAATGATGAAAGAATATCTCAACTTGAACAAAAGATGTATGAAGATTATGATGCTCTAATTAAATCTCAAGTTGAAGCTGTGACTTTACAGTTAAATGGTATTGTTAAAAGTGTTGATTAAGGTTTGATTTTAGAGGAAGAGGCAAAAATTATTGCTGCTAATATGATACGTGAATCTAAATATGGAGAAAGCGGCTATTTTTGGGTTGATGATTATGATGGTAACAATGTAGTTTTACTTGGTAACACAGAAGTTGAGGGAAAAAATAGAATAGGTTTAAAAGATACTAAGGATCAGTTAATCGTTAAAGAAATGATCACTATTGCGAAAAATGGTGGCGGATACTTTGATTATTATTTTCCAAAACCGGGTGAGGAAGAGGCACTAGCTAAGAGAGCATATGTTATGTCATTTGACAAATACTCATGGGGAATAGGACCGGGTAATTATACAGATGATATAGCTACTTTTATAAAAACAGAGAAAGAACTTGCTCAGGAAGGTCTCAGATCAGTTATAATAATTTTATTAGTAATTGTTTTTTCTTCAATTGTTATTGGATATTTAATTGCACTTATAGTTGGTAAGAAAATTTCCAAACCAATTGTTGCTATAACAGAGCTAATTAATCTTACTTCTGATTTAGATATTAGTGATAATTCTAAGTATGATTTTATACTAAGTTATAAAGATGAAACGGGTGATATTGCAAAAGCTCTAAAAACTCTACGCGATAAATTACGTACTGTTATAAGTGGCTTGCAAATTGATTCTCATCAATTAAGTGATTCATCAATTTCACTAAATAATATAGCTAATCAAGGAAGAAATGGTATTGTTGCAGTAAATGAAACTGCAAATGAATTTGCTAAGGGTGCTACAGAACAGGCGGAAGATGCTCAAAATGCGTCAGAGGGAATGGCTTCTCTTTCTAAAGAAATCGACGAAAGTATACAAAGTTCAATAAAATTAAAAGAAGCAACTCAGCATGTTGATAAAAGTAGTAAGCATGGTGGTGAACTTATTAAAGATTTAGATGAGAAATTTGGAAATACTCTTGTGAAGATTAAAGATTTGGATAAAAATGTTAAGACTTTATCTATAAAATCTTCATCAATTGGTGAGATTACAGTTACAATTCAAAATATTGCAGAGCAAACAAACTTACTAGCATTAAATGCTGCTATTGAAGCTGCTAGAGCTGGAGAAGCAGGACGTGGATTTGCTGTTGTAGCTGATGAGATTAGAAAGCTTGCAGAACAGACATCAAAATCAACAACACAGATAAACGATATTACATCTGAAATTTTAGGTGAAATTAACTTCACTCAAAAAAATATGGATGACTCCAATGAGAACATTGAATTATCTAATGTAGTTTTGGATAAGGTTAAAAAAGCATTTGATGAAATTGAGACGTCAATGGTTACTACTATGGATCAATTGGAACAAATAACTATAAGCATTGACAATGTAGGAGATTCTAAAGAGAATGTAAATGAGTCTATACAGGGAATATCAGCTATTACAGAAGAAAATGCAGCAGCATCAGAAGAAATATCTGCAACTATGGATACACAAGTAGAGTTAATGACAAGTATTCTTGATAATGTAGGAGATGTAAATGAAATTACTAAGCGTCTTAATAAAGTTATAAATGAATTTTCATTGTAGTAAATTTTAATATTATAGATAGCTAACAAATGCTTAGCTTAAAAATACAAGTTATCACTATTGTGTAGCTTGTATTTTTTATGCCATTTAGCATGTTAATATATGTAGGGCTTTCATTATTTGTTTTCTGATTCAATTAAATCAATCAGCTTATAGATGGACCTAATATTTTTGAAAAAAACTTCAACAACAAGAGGATCAAATTTCAGTCCTGATTGATTTATAATATATGATAATATTTGATCTTGTGGCCAAATATCTTTATAAACTCGTTTTGTAGCAAGTGCATCAAATACATCAACTATTGCAACTATATGGCTTATAAGGTGAATCTCATCGCCTTTAAGCCCTTAGGGATAACCACTACTATCATAATTTTCGTGATGTTCATATGCTATAATGGATGCTGTTTTAAGTAAATCTCTTTTAGAATATCTAAAGAGCTCATAACCATAATTGGAATGTTTTTTCATAATATCAAATTCTTCAGTTGTTAATTTTCCAGTTTTGTTCAATATAGAATCATTAACCGCCATATTGCCTATGTCATGCATGGAAGCGACTAATCTTATTGTGTCTAATTGTTCAGTAGGAAAATCCATTTTTTCAGCGATAAGAGCTGTGATGCGTCCCATTCGTTCGACATGTCCGTCTAATCTACTACCACGAGATTCTGCAATTTCACCAAGCATGTAGATAAGCTCTCTTTGAGTTTCATCGATTTCATTGTTCAAGTTTTTTATAGTTACAATAGATTTATATGAACGTAGAGCTGTTATAATAGAAGTTTTCAACCTTTGAGCAGTTAGTTCAGTTTTAGCGCAGTAATCATTAATGTCATATTGTAAAGTTACACTTTCTTCTGGAGCAAGTCCTGGATTACCAGTTCGAATAATTAATCGAATATTTTCATTTTTAAAATCTTCACGTATATATTTAACTAATTCTAGACCCGCAGTATCGTCTTCCATAACAACATCGATTAATGCAATTGCAATATCGGTGTGATCTTTTAATTTTTGTTTTGCTTCACAAGCGCTGTAAGCATTTATAAACTCTAAAGGACGCTCTTAGAAAATAAGTCTTTTCAAGGTTAATTTAGTCACTTCATGTATATCTAGATCATCATCAACCACGAGTACTTTCCAAGGAGTTAAAGATTTCGTATTTTTCATTTATATGCCTCCTTAAGTAAGTATCATAGTAAAAGTCGTTCCAACGCCGAGTTCGCTGCTACATATAATAGTTCCTAAAAATTGTTGAGTCACGATGGAATATACAACAGATAATCCAAGACCTGTTCCGCCTAAATCACGTCTTGTGGTGAAGAAAGGTTCATAGATTTTAGAAAGTGTACTAGCGCTCATACCGCAACCATCATCTGTGAAGGAAACTTTTATTTTTTTGTTCTCATGTTCTAGCTTTATACTTATTTTACCTTTTTCTTTACCTTTAAAAGCTTCTTCAATCGCTTCTATTATATCTGGATTGTTGTGATACATTTCTTTGGCATTGACCCCAAGAACTTGTCCAGGCTCTAGACCAATTGTGGTTAAACCTCTACCATCAGATAATGTGAAATTCCATTCTTTATCGAGCGCATAAAAAATCATTGGTAGATTTGAAACAAGATTTTGAAATATTTTAAAATTACTTAAATCATTTTTAGCCGATAAAGTTATGAATTATTCCTCCTTAAGTATCATATAAATTCTATCGTTAATTCTATCATATTTGGGTCTGATTTTAAACGCGCTTTATCCTATATTAGTTTGATTTGCCAATTTATTGGGTAGAAAAAATGTATTAGAATAATTTATAAATTAGTGTATAAAATTTCAAAGACTAATATAAATTGCCAACAAAATTTAGAGGAGGATTTTAATTATGAAACTTATTATAATCGGTGCTGTGGCTGGCGGTACATCTGCTGGCACAAAAGCAAGAAGAGGGGATTACTCTTTAGAAATCACAATATATGAAAAAGATACTGATATTTCATACGCTGCCTGAGGTATCCCTTATTATGTTGGAGACATAACAGATGATATTGAAAAATTAGTTCCTCGAACACCAAAAGATTTTAAATCAAAATATAATATAGATGTAATGATTGAGCACGAAGTTATGAAAATAGACACGGTTAAGAAAACTTTGACTGTTAAAAATCTTAAAACAGATAAGATATTTGAGGATCAATATGATGTGCTAGTTATTGCAACAGGAGCGCATTCGTTTATGCCAGATCTCAAAGGAGCTCAATTACCACATGTTTTTAATATTAGGACTGCAAATGATGGACGTGCACTTAAAGAGTTTATTAATAGTAGCAATCCTAAAAAAGCAGCAGTAATTGGAACTGGCTTTATTGGATTTGAAATGCTAGAGAATTTAATGGCTTTGAATATTGAAGTGACATTTGTAAACAAACACGATAGATTAACGCCGCATTTGGACACGGAAATGGCAGAACTATTATATGAAAAAGTAAAAGATAAAGGCTTTAAAATGAAAATGAATGCAATGACAAAAGAAATTACTAAAGATAAAATTATATTTGAGAATGGAGATGTTTTAGAAGCTGATTTAGTTATTTTAGCTATTGGGATACGTCCAGAAACAAAACTTGCAAGTGAGGCAGGTATAGAACTTGGTAAGACAAAAGCTATAAAAGTAAATGATAAAATGCAAACAAACATTAAAGATGTTTATGCATGTGGAGATTGTGCTGAAACATTTTCAGTTATTACAGGAGAGGCTATATATGTTCCACTTGGAACATCTGCTAATAAAACTGGAAGAATTGCTGGCGACGTTATAACCGGTGGAGACTTAACTTATAAAGGAAACCTTAAAACTTCAATATTCAAAATATTTGATTACGCCGTTGCTATGTCAGGACTTTCGTTAAAAGAAGCAAATGATGCTGGATATGATGTTGTAAGTATTATGCATTCGTATCGAAATAAACCTGAATATATGGGTGGAGAAAAAATGCATGTTTTTGCGATAGCTGATAAAAAGTCACATCGACTTTTAGGTGTTCAAATTATAGGTAAAGAAGGCGTAGATAAACACATAGATCGATATGCAATACTTATGACTTATGCTGTAAAGTTTGAAGATTTCTTTCATCTTGATTTATCATATGCACCACCATTCTCAAATGTTAAAGATGGTGTTCATTACACAGGCATGATCCTTGAAAGCAAAGTTAAGTAGTGAGTAGACTTAGTCGGATAGATTAGCTTATTATTAATTATTAAAAATTCATCATTAATTTGGTGGATTTTTTTTGTAAAGGCATACAACATATTATATAATAACATAAGCATTTCGGTCTGGTTTTAATGTTTCTTTAGCTTGCTAGTATTATTTGAGCCTATATAATATAATATAGATAAATAAATTTTGAGAATTATAGGAGGTAAACTTTTGGAATTATGGAGTAGAGAGATATTTAATATAAAATTAGATTCATTAAATCAAGCTTTATCTAAAAAAGAACTTTCATCACTTGAATTCGATGGCCTATTATTAAGAGCTATCAGAGTCTTAGATTATGTTCTAGATTGTTTCGATGAAATTGATAATTTGACTGGTGTCGATGAATTAAAAGATACTATTATCAACATGCGTAGTAATTATGAAAAGAATCTAGATTATCCGGAATCGATTGATGTGGAGCTTTTTTTGTATGAAGTTAAAAAATTTGTGATACCAATGGTAGATGTAATTAGTGAGATTTTTGATAAAAAAGAAAGTGTTCATTCTATATATCAAAATCCTATAGTGGAAAATTTTACTGATAAAGAGCGAAAACGTTTTTTTGAAATTATAACAATGATCTCAGACTTTTGTGTAAACAAATTAAATGAATCGTATTTTGTTTTGGGATCTACCATTACAGAAGAACTTTTTGAAAAAAATGAATCTGGTATTGAGAAGGGCCAAGTTAGAATTTGGGCTGCTGGAATTGTATATGCTATTTGTAAAGCAAATGGAATACTAGGAAATAGCTTTGGGTATATTGTGAGTCCTGGTGAGATATATGATTATTTTAGTGTATCTAGTTCTTCTGCACTTCTAAAGTCAAAGCTTGTTATTAAGCTATTAGATGTCGTAGAAGGTAAAAAAAGATGGCAAGGTGAAGCGCTTACATTTTGGGATGAGATTTATAACTTGGGTGCTTTTGATTCTAGGGATTATGATTCAAACTGGACGCTAAGTAAGCTAAGTCCTAAAGAATATGATGACTACATCATAGCAAGTGGCATGCTATCAGAAGCACTTATGAGTGATGAACCTAATGAAATCGTACGAGCTGCAAAGAAATGTTTAAAGATATCTAAATATCTTGCAGATGCTTATTATAACTTAGCAATTTATGAGGCCAATACTATTGAAAGTGCACGCACTTATTTGAATGATGGAATAGATATGATTGAATCAACTTGGGATGATAAAGTTATGAAAGAGACGATTGGTGATTTTTGGTTGGATTTTGATTCAAGACCTTATATGCTTCTTTTAAATGCTAAATTAGAAATACTTGAAGAAGAAAATAAACTAGTTGAAGCAATTGAGTTAGGAAAACGAATGATTATATTATCTTCAAATGATAATCTTGGAGTAAGATATAGATTAATGAATTTGCTATTAAAAGCAGGTGATTTTGACGGAATAGACAAGTTAGATGAAGCTTTTGAACATGAATATGCTTTGGGTTGGAATTATTCTATTGCCTTAAGGTATTTTAAGGTTAATCAATTAGAAAAAGCTAGTAGTTTACTTAAAAAAGCTTTTGAAACCAATGAGCATATTGCCCAGTATTTGATAGGAAGTAAAATTATACATCATCCACTTCCAGATCATTATAACGTTGGATCTAATGAAGAAGCTATGCTTTATGCTGACGTGGCAAAATCTGTTTGGCTAGAAAGTAAAAATGCTATCAAATGGTTAAAAGCAGTAAAACTTGGTAAACCTTTTATCCATGTGCTTAATTAGCTTAAGGGGGAAATATGGCGAAAAAATATTACGCAGTAAAAAAAGGTAATATGCCTGGAGTTTATAAAACTTGGAATGAATGTAAGGCACAGGTAGATGGATACTCAGGAGCAGTATATAAATCATTTCCCAGTATGGAAGAAGCAAAGTTATTTGCCTCTATTGATAATGTGACTAAATCAATGGGTAAAAATAGCCTTAATGATAAGTCTACAACTGATAAAAATAAAAACTTTGATAAAGTAATTGCTTATGTTGATGGAAGTTATAACAACACTATAAAAGTTTATTCTGGTGGATCTGTGATTCTTTATAAAGATGAAATATATGAAATCGCTAAGGTTGGAAAAGACAGTAATCTGGTTGATATGCGAAATGTTGCTGGTGAGTTGCTTGGAGTTAAGAACGTTATAAACTGGATACTAGACAATAATCTTAAAAACATATCTGTAGAAATTCACTATGATTATGAAGGTATAGAGCGCTGGGCAAACTACGAATGGAAGGCTAATAAAGAAGGTACAAAAGACTACCAGAAGTTTATTGATAGCTTTAGAGCATTAGGTCATGAGTTAACATTTGTAAAAGTTAAAGCTCATTCAGGCATATTTTATAATGAAGAGGCTGATAGACTTGCTGGTGAGGCTATATCAAATTATCAAGCTAAGTTACAACTTGTTAATGAAAAAGATAGCATTTTAAAGAAAGATTCAAGGGACACTACAATGGAAACTGAATCTGAGTATAGAGTTCTATTTGAAAAGGTTTTTGGAAAAGAAATAGATGTAGATGATAAGTTTCAAATTACATATGGTAGCTATAAGTTAAGTGAGAGAAGTATAAAAAAATTCATTAAAAACACTTGGAAATCAAAGGGATACCTTATAAAAGATATAGAGGGAATTAGAATTGTACTTGATGTAGAAAATCAAATAATAAAATGGTATATAACAGATATTAGAGGTGATATCACTGCAGATGAGCATAAGATGTAGTATAGGATTATATAGAATGGACTTTAGCAAATTAGCTAAGATCCATTTTTATTATAGCAGTTAGAATGTTCAATAAAGTCATAATTCTACCATATAATAAAGGTATATTGTGAGTAGTGAAAAGATAAAGCTTTAGATATTAAGATAAACAATTAAGTTGCGATGTTATAAGATTTATGAAAAATCATAAAATTGTATAAAATAATGTGTTTTTCTTAGTCAAAACAATTTGCGGATTTACACATAGGAGGATACACCTATTGATATACCTGATTCTTGCTACAATATGCAGTGCAATGATTGCACTTATTTTTAAGTACACAGAAAACTCTCATTCAGATAGATATGTAATTACAAGTTCTAACTACTTTATAGCGAGTGTTACAAGTTTATTTTTGATATTAGGCAAAAAATTATTTGCGGGTATAAAAATGGATACATCATTTGTAATTGAGATGAAATTAGCACTCACTAGTGATTATATACTATCACCATATTCAAGTATAGTGTGGGGAGCGCTTGTTGGATTTATTGCTGGAGCATTTTGCTTTCTATCTTTTATATACTATCAAAGGAGTGTAAATGAGAACGGTGTTAGTATAACAGGTACTGTTGGAAAGCTCGGCATACTTATACCAATGATATTTTCAATTATATTTTGGAAGGAGTATCCGTCATATATTCAATGGATTGGAATTACACTATCTTTATTTTCTATATTAATAGTAAACCTATCTAGGGAATCTATTAAAACATTTGATTTTAAGCTAATTCTTATACTACTATTTGCTTTTGGTGGTTTAACTGAGTTTTCGAGCAAAATATATCAAAAGTATGCGCTTAATGATTATAAAGATATATATTTATTTGTGAGATTTTTTGTAGCCTTTATAATTAGTTTTGCTTATATGTTTAAAATGAAATCTAGAATAACTAAAAAAGATATTTATATTGGATTTATAGTCGGTATTCCTAATTTATTAACATCATACTTCATAATACTTGCTCTTGATACGCTAAAAACATCTGTAGTATTTCCACTCTTTAGTGCGGGTAGTATAGTACTAATAAATATAGGCGGAGTGCTTATATTTAAAGAGACGATATCTAGAAAAAATAAAGTTGCAACTCTGCTTATTATATTTGCTTTAGTGCTTATGAATATATAAGTAGGATCATAAAACATATAAAAGTTTGATGGTGTTTTTTTATGTAGATTATTAAATCATGTCTTTTGTTAATCTATATTAAGTGAAAGTGAATTGTTGATATATATACTTTAAAGTATGTGAGATACAAAATATAATTTATATTTAGTAAGCGAGCGCTTTTGCTCGCTTTTAATATGCTAAGGACACAAACTTTAAGTTCTAATAGTAAGTATATTTATAAGATAAACTTAAAATACATATATCACTTACATATATATTATAATATATCAAATACATTGGAGGAGACAACTTTTGTTATATCTAATTCTTGCAACCATCTGTAGTGCAACGATTGCATTGATTTTTAAATACACGGAAAATTCTAATTTAGACAGGTACGTAATCACAAGTTCCAACTATTTTATAGCGAGTGTGACAAGTCTATTTATGATATTTAGCAAAAAAATATTTACGAGTATTGACATGGATACATCATTTGTAAAGGAGATAAATATAGCACTCACTAGTGATTACATATTGTCGCCATACTCAAGTATTGTTTGGGGAGTGCTTGTCGGTCTTATTGCTGGAGTATTTTTCTTCCTATCTTTTATATACTATCAAAAGAGTGTAAATGAGAACGGTGTTGGGATATCAGGTACTTTTGGAAAGCTGGGCATACTTATACCAATGATGTTTTCCGTTATATTTTGGAAAGAATATCCTTCATACCTTCAGTGGGTTGGAATTGTTTTATCTATTGTTTCTATATTAATTGTAAATTTATCTATGAAATCTATTAAAACTTTTGATGTTAAGCCAACGCTTATACTATTATTTGCATTTGGTGGTTTAGCTGAGTTTTCGAGTAAAATATATCAAAAGTACGCATTAAATCAATATAAAGACGTGTTTTTATTCGTTATATTCTTTGTAGCATTTATAATTAGTGTAGCATATACATTTAAGATGAAATCAAAGGTTACAAAAAAAGATATATATACTGGATTTATCGTTGGTATACCTAATTTGTTTTCATCATATTTCATAATTCTTGCTCTTGATACGCTAAAAACATCTGTAGTGTTTCCGCTATTTAGTGCAGGTAGTATAGTGCTTATAAATATCGGTGGAGTGCTGATATTTAAAGAGAAGATACCTAAAAAAAATAAAGTAGCAACAGCTATGATTATATTTGCATTAGTGCTTATAAATATATAAATCACGGGCGTATCAAACATATAATAGTTTGATGACGCTTTTTTATTTTTCTAGCTGTCCAGTTGTATCGCTGAACACAATAGTATATCAAAAGGTTATATTACCCATAAAAAAAATACTATTCGCAAGATTCAACAAGCCCATAATTTTACCACAATCTACTGCTATATTGTAAATAGAGAAAAATAGGAGGTAAAATAATGAATATAGTTTATGAAAAGAGTACAAATAAGAATCTAAATGATGCAATTGAATCTTTAGAAAACAATTTAAAAGAAAATGGTTTTGGAGTATTATGGCAGCTTAATTTCAAGGAAAAATTACAAGAAAAAGGCTTAGAATTTAAAGAAGATTTTGTGATACTTGAGGTATGCAACCCAAAACAGGCAAAAGAAGTATTAGAGAAAAACATTCATATTGGTTATGTGCTACCTTGTAAAATGGTGGTAAGAAGTGAAAATGATAAAGTATATATAGGTATGACTAGTCCGGAGGCTTTAATAGGATTATTTGAAAGTCCTGAATTAATAGAAGTTGCGAAAAGTGTTGAAGAAACACTTAAAAATTCAATTGAAGCTTCAATCTAATAAAAAGCCTAATAAAAAAGATGATAAAAGATTTCGAAAAGTAATTTTTTTAGTTGAAATATATTAAAGTAAAGAGCTAATTTCTATGATTTATATTATAGAAATTAGCTCTTTGTTATTTTGACTAAATATATAATTACTTATCTTTCTCTTTTAATTCATAAAGATCTTTACGTCGATTGCTTAAAAGAGTTACTGTTCCAGACTTTCTTGAACGTTTTAAAAGCTCAAGGTCAAGATCTCCTACTATAACCATTTCAATGTTTGGAGTACACTCGGCCATAATACCATCTCTTGCAAATGAAAAATCTGATGGTGTAAAAATAGCAGATTGTGCATATTGTATATCCATGTTTTCAACATGTGTAAGGTTTCCAACTGTACCAGCGATAACTGTATAAACTTGATTTTCAACAGCTCTTGCTTGAGCACAATATCTAACTCGTAGATAACCTTGACGCTCATCCGTACAGAAAGGTGTAAATATTATATTTGCTCCTTTTTCAGTTACGATTCTAGCTAGCTCTGGAAATTCAATATCATAACATATAAGTATTGAAATTTTTCCACAATCAGTGTCGAAAACTTGAATGTTATCACCAGTTGATATTCCCCACCATTGTTTTTCATTAGGAGTTATGTGTAGTTTATATTGTTTTTCAATAGTGCCATCACGTCTAAATAGATATGCTATATTAAAAATTTCTCCATCTTCTTCGACGAAGTGAGATCCACCAATTATATTTACATTATATCTAACTGCGAAGTGCGTAAACATTTCAATGTATTTTTCTGTAAAAGTAGTTAAAATTCGAATAGATTTACTTGGTGTTTCTTGATCAATGAATGACAATAACTGCGTTGTGAAAATCTCTGGAAATACAACAAAATCAGAGTTGTAGTTAGAGGCAACATCAACATAGTATTCACACTGATGTGCAAATTCTTCAAATGAATTTATTTTTTTCATCATATATTGAATAACACATACTCTAACAGGATACGCAGTTGTAAACTGATGTTTACTTTTAGGTTGATATTCAATATTACTCCATTCCATAAGTGTTGCATATTTTAATGAAGCTTTATCTTCTGGCAAATATTTTTTTAAAATTCTTTTTACAACAAAACCATTTTTCAATTGAAAAGTAAGGATTGGATCATATATGTTGTGATTTATAACTTCCTGCACATATTGTCTTGCTGTTAACTCTGAAGAGTGATTGTGGTAATTAGGAATTCTACCTCCTATAATGATACTTTTTAAGTTAAGTGTGTCAGCAAGTTCTTTTCTAGCTTCATACATACGGTTACCAATTTTCAAATTTCGGTAATCAGGATGTACCATAATCTCTATACCATATAAATTAAATCCATCTGGATCATGGTTTGTTATATAACCGTCAGCAGTAATTTGATCCCATGAATGTTGCTCGTTGTATTCGTCAAAATTAATAATTAGGCTAGAACTTGAACCTATTATTACACCGTCACATTCAACACATATTTGACCTTCTGGAAATAGTTTTATGTGACTATAAAGTTGTGATCTTTCCCATGTAATCATATCTGGAAAACATAGCTTTTGTAATTCGATTATTTCATCAAAATCTTTTTCTTCAATAATTCGTAGAATAACTTTTTTCTCAAATTTTGATAAATCGTATTCTGGCATTATGTAGCCTCCCTTGAATTTAGCTCTTATATTTATACCACACTTAGGAATGAAAAATCAACATATTATATAATAATTGTTATTTAGAAGAATATATGCACTTTTTATAAGTGATTTATCAAAGTTAACTAAAAATAAGACTTTTTTATCTATATGAATTCTTAATAATAGTTAGAATCTTTCATATTATTTGTTTATACTAATATATTTTAGGGTATAAAATTTTATGAAGTGTTAGAATATTAAAGGAGGCAAAATAATGAATATAGTTTATGAAAAGAGTACGAATAAGAGTCTAAGTGATGCAATTGAATCTTTAGAAAACAATTTAAAAGAAAATAGTTTTGGGGTATTATGGAAACTTAATTTCAAGGAAAAATTAGAAGAAAAAGGCTTAGAATTTAAAGAGGATTTTGTGATACTTGAAGTATGTAATCCAAAGCAGGCAAAAGAAGTATTAGAGAAAAACATTCATATTGGCTATGTACTACCTTGTAAAATGGTAGTAAGAAGTGAAAATGATAAAATATATATAGGTATGACAAGTCCGGAAACTTTAATAGGACTATTTGAAAGCCCTGAGTTAAAAGAAGTTGCTAAAAGTGTTGGAGAAGCACTTAAAAATTCAATTGAAGCTTCAATCTAATAAAAAAGATGATAAAAGATTTAAAAAATAAATGTTCAGTTAAAAGATATTAAAGTAAAGAGCTAGTTTCTATGATTTTCATTATAGAAATTAGCTCTTTGTTATTTTAATTAAATATATTATTACTTATCCTTCTCTTTTAATTCATAAAGATCGTTTGTCTCAATAGATCGTATAATAATTTATTTATCAAATTTTGATAAATAAGATTTTTATATAAGTTTTAGGGTATAATTGTTTTGAGGTGTATTAGATGAGTAATAAAAGCGAAAAAATAAAAAACAGATATAACAGAATATCAAAAGTGTATGATATATTAGAAAAACCTATGGAATCAATGGCTATGGGTAAATGGAGAGTAGAACTATTTGAAAAAATAGAGGGAGAGAAAATTCTTGAAGTTGGAATAGGCACTGGTAAAAATCTTATATATTATCCCGAAAATCTTGATGTAACAGGAATCGATTTTAGCAAAAATATGCTTCAAAAAGCAAAAGCAAAAATTAAGAATAAGAAAAATATAGAATTAATCGAGATGGATGCTCAAAAGATGAATTTTGCGGATAATACATTTGACACAGTTATAACATCTTGTGTATTTTGCTCAGTACCAGATCCTATTGAAGGATTAAAAGAATTAAGAAGGGTTTGTAAAAATAATGGGAAAATAATAATGCTTGAACATATGAGAAGTAATAATAAAGTAGCGGGTAAATTAATGGACACCCTTAATTTCATTCCACTTAATATTTGGGGAGCAAATATTAATAGAAAAACTATAGAGAACCTTAAGAAAGCTGGATTTAATGAAGACAACATTGAGTGTAAAGACATGTTGAGTGATATTGTAAAACTTATAGAAATAAGAAATTTGAAGTAGGTAAAATAATTAATATAATTTATGAATAGAGTACATATAAGAAGCTGAGTGATGCAATTGAATCTTCATTTTAATAAAAATATGCCTTAAAGTAACTTCTTAAGGTATATTTTTTATTTGTTACAATTCCTATGCTCTCTCTTTCTCCAAGTATCCACAGATTTATAGGTATAGAAGTTAATTTTACTGTAAGTAATAGAGATGGATCAAACCGCATTGCGAATATAAGCAAAAGGTAGTTGACATTTTACCAGCTTAATATGGCATTGTTGATAACAAATACAAGTAAAGGGTATCTAATGTAATAGACATACTTATACCACAATTTTGATATACATTGATTTTATAAACATTAGATTTTAAGTAGAGGGGTGGAATCATGAAAAATAAATTTGTAATACTGACTATATTACTAATAGCTATCTTGATAGGTGTTAGTATTTTTACAATGTCAAAAGGTAGCGCAGTGATCGAAGTCGATAATAGTGATTTTAAAATGCTACCGATACCTGCTCTGTTAGAAGATACTAATCCAGATCCAAATGTGTCTGATTTTTTTATAGATGTTAAGGAAGGTAGCTTAGAGTTTATAAAAGGAAGGATAACTCCAACACTTGGTTACAATGGTGATTATCTAGGTCCAGTTGTTAAAGTCTCAAGTGGTGACCTTGTAAATATGCACGTAAATAATAAGTTAAGTGATTCAACATCAGTGCATTGGCATGGACTTGAGGTTAAAGGTAGTGTGGACGGCGGACCACATCAAGTCATTGAGAGTGGTTCACTCTGGGAACCTACCCTTATGATAGATCAGCCAGCAGCTACTTTATGGTTTCATCCACATGTTATAGGTACAACGGCTACACAGGTCTATTATGGACTAGCTGGACTAATTATTGTTGAAGACGAAAACTCAAAAGCTCTTAATCTGCCTGATGAGTATGGTGTAAATGATATACCACTTATAATTCAAGATAGAAGTTTTAATAGTGATGGTTCATTTGCATACATAAACACCATGATAAGTGGTGCAGTTGGAGATAATATACTAGTTAATGGGGCTATAAAACCATATTTAGAAGTAGAACAAGTTAAAATGCGCTTTAGAATTTTAAATGGTGCAAATGCAAGTAATTTCAATTTAACTATGAGCGATAATTCAGAGTTTTATCAAATAGCTTCAGATGGTGGATTATTTGAAGAAGCTATTATAAGTGATAATTTATTTGTTTCACCAGGTGAAAGATACGAGATAATCGTTGATTTTTCAAAGTATAAAAATGGAGATATTATTGAGCTTAGAAGTTATGATGAACTTGTTATGACTTTTACAGTTGGTGATAAAACTGAAGATTTAAGTGAAATCCCTAAAATACTTTCTACAATTGAGAAAATGGATGAGAGCCTAGCCACTTCAGTTAAAACAATTGAACTTAACGGTACAGGACATATGGTAACTCTTAATGGTAAGAAGTTTGATATGAATAGAATAGATGATAATGTTTTACTTGATGATGTTGAAATATGGGAGATAACATCTAGTGGTGGCATGATGAGTGGAATGGGGCATCCGTTTCACATTCATGGAACTCAGTTTCAGATACTAACTCGTAATGGTGAAGAGCCTAGAGATGTTGAAGGTGGATGGAAAGATACTGTTTATGTTCGCACGGGAGAAACCGTCAGAGTTATAGTCAAATTTAAAAATGAAGGTGTATATATGTATCATTGTCATATTCTTGAGCATGAAGAAGATGGTATGATGGGACAATTAGAAGTAATTAAATAGTAAAGAAATAAAAAGTCAAAGAAATCAACTTACAAGTTTTTTTCTTTGGCTTTTTTTGATTCTATTTTTCAAATTTTAAAAAGCATAAATATGGATTGGAAAAGTATAAAATCATAGTTAATTTCGTATGATTATAAATACTAGGTAAAAAAGGTAAAGTGAACTTAGGATTATACCTTCACCTCGTACAATAAGTTTTTTTGTTATGGAAAATCCAAATGTTATTAAAGTTATCGCTATTAAAAACAACATGTCGAAAATCATAATTGGATTAACAGGAATTGGTGTTATCAGGGAAGATAGACCAAGTACAAATAATATATTAAATATATTTGAACCAATTACATTACCCATAGCAATATCACTTTCTTTTTTTAGTGCAGCAACGATTGATGTAACTAATTCTGGAAGAGATGTTCCAACTGAAACGATAGTTAATCCAACTAAACTTTCCGACATCCCAAAACTACTTGCAATTTGGGAACTTGAACTAACAACTAAATCAGCTCCGAAAATAATGCCAGCTATACCAATTATAGATTTAATAATGCTCTTTAAAAATGACTGATTGCTTACGATTTCCATTGATTCATTAATTGACTTATCTTTTGATCTAATTGCCATCTCAATTAAATAGTATAGAAACACTAAAAAAATTAGGAGTAGCATGAGTCCATCAGCTCTAGTCAGTACATCTGATGATGAACCTTGAAGTATTTTATCAAAAGATAAAATTATTAAAGCTATTGATGATAAAAATACAAATGGAAACTCTTTTAAAATTGTCATTTTTTGAATTTTTAGAGGATAGATTATTGATGCAATACCCACAACCATAAGTAGATTGAAAATATTTGAACCAATTATGTTTCCTACTGCAATTTCATTAGATCCACTTAGAGCAGCATTTATACTAACAGCAGCTTCTGGTGCGCTTGTTCCAAATGCAACAACCGTTAAACCGATTAATATTGGTGGAACTTTTAGAGCTTTTGATATAGAGGAAGCCCCTCCAACAAACAAATCAGCTCCTTTAATTAGAAATATAAAACCTATAATTAAAATTATATATACCATTTGCAAATCTCCTTAAACTTCAATTTATTTTGCTTTTATAATTGTTAGTCAATTTATTAAATTAAGTATTTTTAACTTACATTCAATTTCCTCCTTGTAAATTATTTGTATAAATAATTTACAATATATAGTTGTGTTTTGGAGTATTATATCAATACTTTCTATTTAAATAAAGATAATAAATTCGATTACATACTAGTCACTGAGATCGAAAATATATTCTTTTATATTACAAAAAAATTATTTAGTTCATTTTTTATTAACATTTCAGGAGTATATTATAAGTAAGAACTAGCACTCTAACTGTTAGAGTGCTAAAAATATAATG
>JBARWW010000276.1:0-4599 GCA_049647005.1 Acidaminobacteraceae bacterium
AAGATTATTAAATCAAATGGTCTTGAAAAAAGTAGAGTAGTTTTAAGTGAAGAAATAATAATGGAACCTGTTACAAAATTAGTTGTACAGGGAACTAAGAATCCACCACCAAAAATTGGCACTGGAACATTTGCTAGACCAACATCTAGAGGTGTTGTAACATCAGGATTTGGACTTAGATGGGGTAGACGACATAATGGCATTGATTTAGGTATGGCTATTGGAACTACTGTAAAAGCTGCAGATGGTGGTGTTGTTATATTTGCTGGAACTAAGAGTGGATATGGCAAGGTCGTTATGATTGACCATGGTGGAAACCTGGTAAGTTTATACGCTCACAACTCTGCACTTACTGTTAAAAAAGGTGATAGAGTCTTTAAGGGACAGCAAATTGCAAGAAGTGGAAATACAGGTATAAGTACTGGTCCTCACTTACACTTTGAAATTAGACTAAATGGAGTACCAGTTAATCCAACTAAATATGTAAATTATTAATGATATAAAAAGGGGTAAGCTTTTGAACTTACCTCTTTTTAAATATAATGGTATTATAACGATTGATTAGATGTGTTTAGTATCTGTTAATTAGATATGAGGTGATTATATGGACAGTAAAAAAATATTAGTAGTAGATGACGAAAAACCAATCTCGGACATTATAAAATTCAACTTAGTAAAAGAAGGATACAACGTAGTCTGTGCATTTGATGGTGATGAAGCTTTAAAAATGGTTTATCAAGTGAATCCTGATCTAGTGATTTTGGATGTTATGTTACCTAAATTGGATGGTTTTCAAGTATGTAGAAAAATCAGAGAATCATTTAGTATGCCTATTATAATGCTTACAGCAAAAGAAGAAGAAGTAGATAAAGTTTTAGGTCTTGAACTTGGAGCTGACGACTATATAACAAAACCTTTTGGAATGAGAGAATTAATTGCAAGAGTTAAAGCTAACATAAGAAGACTTGAAATTGCTGTAGTACCAGAAGATAAAACTTCTAAGATTATTACATCAGCAAATTTATCAATTAACTTAGAAAGATATGAAGTTAAAAAAGATGATGAAATTATAGAGTTAACTCTTCGTGAGTTTGAACTACTAAAGTTTTTATCAACTCAAGAAAATCAGATATTCACTCGCGAGCAGCTACTTAAAGATGTTTGGGGATATGAATACTTTGGTGATATAAGAACTGTTGATGTAACTGTTAGAAGACTTCGTGAAAAAGTTGAAGATGACTCTAGTAACCCAAAATTTGTTATGACTAAGCGTGGAGTAGGTTACTACTTTAGGAGGGCTTAATATATGTTTAGGAGCATAAAATGGCGTTTTATTGTTATTTATTTTATGCTTGTATTCATCGGTATGGTAATTTCGGGGATATTCATTATACAATCGATTGAGCAATATAACTATGTTAATATTGATAATCGAATTGATAGTATATCTAGTATTGTATTGCCTAGAATTAGTGAATACGATAATTTAAATGATAACGCTGTGGATATACAACAGATACTAAATACCTATAGTGGTTTTGGATTTAGAGAAGAAATTTTTGTTATTGATATAGATTTGAACTATACCATACTAGCAACAAACTCTGAAAACCGTGGGCGTGAAGCCATAGATATATTAGATTTTGATTTAATCGTTGGAAGCTCAAACGGAAAAGAGATGCAGGACTATGTAAGTAAGGATAACAACTATACATCGCTAAAAACTAGAGATATGGCGTATCCTGTTGGTGAGGAAAATAATATCAGGGGTATTTTATATATTAGATATGATTTAGCTGAAGTTTATGAAAATACTAATAAATCTAAAGTGATAATTATTCAATCTACTTTTTTAGCTTCATTTATAACTGTTATACTCGGTTTCTTTATAGCGAAAAGTATAACAGATCCTATTAATGATGTAACCGATAAAGCGGCTAAAATGGCTGCTGGAGACTTTAATCAAGTTGTTGAAGTAAAGTCTGGTGATGAGATAGGAAAGCTTGCAGAGATGTTCAATTACCTTACAAAGAGGTTAAAAACATCACTCAGTGAGATATCCAGTGAAAAAAGTAAGCTTGAAGCTATTATCAATTATATGGATGATGGTCTTATAGCTGTTAATACTAAAGGAGAGATAATACATCTTAATCCTAAAGCTATAGCAATGCTGAATTTCACAGAGACATCTCTTGATTTTAATAAAATTGTTGGAGATTTAAACGAAGATCTTATGATCGAAAATATTATAAAAAAAGATGATTCATGGCTAGGAAGTAGCTGTATAAAAGTTCATGATTCTATCTATAAAGTAAGTTACGCACCTTATGCAAATGAAAATCTTGAGAAAAGTGGTATTGTGTTTGTACTACAGGACATTACTGAGCAAGAAAAACTAGAAAATATGAGACGTGATTTTGTTGCTAATGTATCACATGAATTGAAAACACCCCTTACTAGTATAAAGTCTTATACAGAGACGATACTAGATGGAATGGTTGATGATCCAGAGACTCAAAGAGAGTTTTTAATGGTTGTTAGTTCAGAAGCAGATAGAATGAATAGACTTGTGCAAGATTTACTTCAATTATCTAGCTTTGATACAGAGAAGGTTAGGTTAAAAAAAGAGGTTCATGATTATATGGCACTTGTAACTATGTCTATTAAGAAATTTGAAGTTACAACAAAGTCTAAAAATCAAACTATAGAAATTTTATCTGATGAAGATGAGATACTTGGACGATTTGATTACTATAGAATTGAGCAAGTTATAATAAATATTGTTAGTAATGCAATCAAGTACTCATTTGATGGAAGTACTTTAGTTGTAAATATTGATTCACATGGTGATTATGTGAATATTTCAGTAAAAGATAATGGTATGGGAATCCCTGAAAAAGATCTGACAAGAATCTTCGAGAGATTCTACAGAGTAGATAAAGCAAGAACTAGAGAGAATGGTGGAACTGGACTTGGTCTATCTATTGCGAAAGAAATAGTTGAGGCACATGGTGGTATGATAAAGATAAACTCTACAGTAGATATTGGAACAACTGTGACTATAAGTTTACCTAAAGATAGCAGTGAAACTTATGTTCTTATGTAAGCAATTCGACAAATATCGAGTGTAATCTTGTTTTAAAATCTGTGTAATGCTTCTGTAATAATTTTTTAGTATAATTACATTGTAAGCTTGAGAAAATTAGTGAGTTTACATTCAAATTATCAGGAGGATTATCATGTTTAGAAAAACCATAGCACTTATAGTAGGCTTGTCAGTGTTCTTGTCTATGTCGCTAGTTTCTTTTTCCTTATACGAACAAACAAAGACTGTAACAAATGCTGAACTAGAAAGTTCATTTGAGATTATAGAGCCTAAGATAAAACTAAAAAAACAACTTTATATTAGAGATAACTTACTTGTATCTATTTCACTTAGCGAGGAATTTGATAAATATCAAATTCCAGTAGAGATGAATCTTTATGCCTTAGATGAATTTGTTGAACTTGCAAGTGGAAGTCTTTCATATGACTCTGTTTTAAAAGAACAAATTTCGCTTAATAATGTAGAGTTTAGAGAAACTATAAAAGTAAATTTAAATGCTCTAAATAGCAGAAAAATTTCACAGGTATATAGTGATCTTAGTGGGTACAAAACATATTTAGATGATGTTTTAAAATTAACTCGAAGTAATATAGTTAATTTAAATATTGTTGATATGTCTACAGTGAAAAAAGATTCAGATAAGATTAATGAAAAAACTAAAGAAAATGTTGATGATTCAAAAACAAAATTTGGCGTTTCTGATGCAGAAAAACTTAAAGAAATTCAGAAAGTAGCTGCAAAAGAAAAAGAGAAATCAGCAACATTAATATCATTATATGAGAAAGTGTTAGTAGAAATTGACCGAGTAGAAAAGGAACTTAATAGAATTGAAAAAGTATATAATTCATTATTTGAAAGGCAAGTTGATAAATCTGTATTAGTTGAAAAGAGTGGACTACTGCCATATTTCAAATATACTTACGAGGAAATCGATGCTGGTAAGTACAGACTTGAATTTATAAGAAATGATAATGAAGTAACTGTTAAAACAGTTGATTTTTCTATCAATAAGAAAAGCCAACTAACAGAGGAAAAAATCAAGGAAAATATTATAGAGTCACTAAATATTTTATATAATAATTAGTATTCTATTTATAAACTTGGAGGATTTATGTTTAATAGAGAGATGATAAAAAACGCTGTACTTGTTTCTTTATTTGCACTATGCCTTGCTTTAACCGGATCAATACTCTTTGATGTTTCAGCCGACAATGTTAACACATCTTTAATTAAAGATGCGAAACTAAATGTAATTACAAACGCTCAAAGCGTTATAAACCCTCAAAGTTATTTAGTTAGCTTTGGGGGTGGCTTGCATACAGGAGTATTTTCTGATGAAATAAGAAAAACTATTTGGACGGAAGTAACTGAAAATTTAAAGGTGTATTTCCAAACGGGAATTTATAGTGTTATAAGTGCAGATGAATGGACTCAGGCTATAAATTCACGGTCGTTTAGGATTAAAATTCCGCTAGATTATTCTATTAATAACA
>JBARWW010000277.1:0-16192 GCA_049647005.1 Acidaminobacteraceae bacterium
ATTTATAAGCTAGTGCCCTTGCACTTTCTTTTAAGAGAACTCTTAATTTATAACCTTTATCTGAAGACCAAAACCTTCCAAAGGTACCACCATAAAATCCTAGAGTTTCATTTGATATCTTTACAACATCAGCAAGAAGTTTACCCTTTACCGTATCTGTTGAGCTCTTAATTATAGTGCCAAGAAGTGAGTCTAGATTAGTAAGATTTTCAAGATTATACATCTTCATTTCATCTGTATTTAAACCCTTAGTTTCTTTCATAAACTGATCCTTATCTTCTTGTGATTTTTCAGAGAAAGTATCTTCTTGATCACTTGTCATAGTATCTTTTACACCTGCATATTTATCGGGGGTCTCAGCAGGAGCTAATGGAGACCTAGGCAAACTTATAGAGTTGCTTCTAGCTCTTCTTGTTGGAGCTGAAGTTTCCCCAGTTTTTTCAGATGTCTGATTTACAACTTCACTACTTTCAGCTTTCTTTTTATCAATATTTACTACTTCACTCATCATAGTCCTCCTACTCACTAAGGAATCATAACCGTTGTTTGTCCTGGATTTACAACCTCTATCACACCAGCCCACATACACATGACTTTACAAGAGTTGTTGAGTGCAGGTTTCCCCGCTATTAGAACTGTTGGACTACCTGGAACCCATGGCGCTACTACGTTTGGTATACATGGTTGGGGAGTCAAAACGCCTAAAGCAGCAGCAGTTGCAGCAGCCACTTGTGGATTTGCAATTGAATTACACACGCCAAAAGGCATTATATTTAACATTGCTTTGTTATCCATAATATTTGCAGCTGGCATAACCATAAAAACTTTACTTACTGGTAAAACATTAAATGTACTTGGAGCTGCTCCAAAGGAACACTTTAACATCGCACCATTAACTACTGCATATCCCATATAATTCTCCTATTCTAAGTCTTTTGATATACTCTTTTTCATATATTCGTATAGTGCTTTATAGTCACTTTTATAACTTAACAACTTATCAAAATCTATTGATGTTGATGAAATCATTTTTATAACTTTAAAATAAATTTCTTTAACTAATTCATTTTCATTGTAATCTGGAAGCTTCTTTATAAGTGATAATAAGAAATCTACCTCTGACTTTACACTCTTGCTACCACTTGTAATACTATCCATTTCCTTTATCTCAATTTCTTTCTTCTCATCTTTAAATTCACCTTTTTTTATAGTGGCTATAAGATTTATAAATTCACTTATCCTAATTTGCCACTCACTAGCATCTACATCCATAAGGTTACTACCATCTGTTTTACTACTATACAAGCCTTTATCAAAAGCTGAGTTGTGTTTATTGCTAAACTCCTTATTTATAATGCTTGCGGTTAATATATCATTCTCCTTCTCTTTTGGCCTTGATATTCTATCCATCTCACTTAAGCGAAGTTGATTACTATCAGTTCTAAGCTCTAAGTTACCCATTTCAAATAACATAGCCGAGGTTGCCTTATTACCAATCAAACTCTGCAAGTTTACCAAGTCTTTTGAGTTTGAATCTACATTTTTTATATTTTTAATTTTATAGTATTTGTATTTATCATCTTGGCTAAATCCACCGTTTTTACCAATTGCTTTCTTTTTTTTGGAAACATACATAGAATCACCCTTACTTTATAAACTTATATAATCCTCTTCATAAGATTCTCTATTTGAATAACGTTTGTCAGATTCGTAGAAATATAATTTTGATATCTTATCTTCTATAAAATGATCTAAAACTCTTACGTATCCACCACGAGATAGAAGGTATTCTTTTTCAGTAAAGTTATTGTAAGAAAGTTCGAACTCTTCTTTAGTTTCAACTTTCTTATCCAAAATATTTGTGCTGTCAAATTCAAACAAATCATATATAAGCTTAACTTCTGATGATACTCCAACTGAAAACTTACCAAGTACTCTTATATATTTGTGATTTATATATTCGCTTAACTCTGTAAAAGCCTCATGTGTAAGGATTGTATTTGAAGATAATATATCGCTTTTTTTCGAAATTTGATTTAATATATAGATCTCATTTGAAACTAAACTAACTTGAACTCTTTTTTCTTCACCTATAACACCATAAAGTAATTCAGAATATCCAATAACAATTTTGATACTAGTAAAATTATGACTATTTGAATTTTTTTGAATTTCCTTAGCTGCAACTATAGACCCATCTGATTTTGAATTAAATATAGCAACTAATCCTGAATCAGTGTATTTTTCGATTATACCGCCGTTATTGCGTACAATAGCCCCCATCATTCCTAGATGTTTATTAAGCATATTGAAGGTATCTCCATTATTCATATCTCTAGTCAATTTATAAAATTCATCTATTTCGGCAACAAATACTACTCCTTCAAGTTCATTGTTTTCTCCTAGATTTACCTCTGTTATTTCAGTCTTATTTAAAAGATTAAAAGTTTCCTGGGGAACAAATCTATAATATGATTCGTTAAGTACCATGATGCTCTTAATATATTCATCAAGATTCATGGTCATTTGATTAAATACACTAGCAAGTTCTCCAATTTCATCATTTGATTTTATATCTATTGAAACCGACATATCACCCTCTGAAACAGCTCTAACACCTCTAGTTAACTTTCCGATTTTACGAAGCGACCAGTAAGTTATAAGAGTTATAATTCCAACTAAAATAAGCGATGTATAGATTATCTTTTTAACAGTTTCTATAAATAACAAAGTGTCTATAGAATTTCTATAACTCGCATATTTCATACCAACTTGAACGATACCTATAACCTCACCACTTTTACTACTAAATATGGGCTTCATTGAGAATATGTACTCATCATTTTGACCAATACGATTTACCACTTTTCCACTTATAGCTTCTTTAAAAGATTCATTGCTTAGATCTCTTTTTGTAAACATTTTAAAATTATTTTCCGTATCAAGCACTTTATAAAGGTTGTCATCTTTAACCACATCAACAACCATATACACACCATTCACATTATCTACAGCATCAACAAAATCAGCAAAATTCATATCATTTATAGCATTTTCGGAATATAGTTTTACATAATCTGAGTTTGTCATATTTGAATATAATTCGTTATATCGTAGACCTACAACGCCTTCTTCTGTTAGAAGACTATAAAACTCATTATAAGACTCATCTTCTATCTTTTTACCTAGATCAATATTATTGATGAATTCTTCTAAGTAACTTTCACTTCTTGCATCTGATACATAAGATATTTGATACTCTATAAGCTTTTGAAACTGAATATACTTACCAAGTTTTATTTCTTCATTAAACTGTGAAACACTAGAGATAACAGTTTGAAGCATTGCAACAAACATTATCGCTATTACAATAGGAACTAAAATAACAACAAGCTTAAATGATATAACCCCTTTGTCTTGTAATATATAAGTGTAAAAATATTTAACTATATATATAGTTAATAGAATTGATAAAATAAGTGATACTAAAACTATGACTCTATATAATTTCAAATTACTATCCAATACAATATATGGATTGATATAACTATCACTTATGCCCTCAAGCAAATTGCTAGTTTCTTGTGAATTACTCGCAACCATTCTAACTCTTCCAGTTACCGAGCTGTATTCATCAACAGCATTTTGCCCATTAACTTGAGTAGTTTCTATTAGAATTTTATCGTCATATAGATATATTTTCTTTGCTATTCTTTCTTTTGCCAAATAATTGTATATATCAGATACATTGCCTTTGTTATCTATTCGTCTTAACATGCTGTACTGATCTAAGAAGAATATTCCAATCCCTTCATTACCAGCTACATTAACTAAATCAACATCTTTAAATCCCTCAAATTCATATGCTTTATCCAAGTTAGATTTATAGGTATATTTGCTAATTGTGTCATCATCTTTTACTATAAATTCAAGTTGATTATTGTACTTGACAAAATCTTTTAGATTACCGCTTAGATATGGTCTTCTCTTTCCACTATATTCTATGTTGAAAATCTCTACAGGATTTTGTCCATCTACAAACTTAATTATAGACTCCTTTATAATCCATGATTCGTATGCATCATATTTTGCTACATAAGCGTATATACTTCCATCATCAAGTACTCTTAATTCTTGAATTTTTCCATATTTTTCATCAAAACTAATAAGTGTATTAACTTTATTTTCAGTAACTTTAGCTATGTAAGTATTTTGGGATTCGAGATACATAGAATCCTCATCCGAACTAAAGACTTTAAGAAAATCAAGTCTATCAACCGTAGTTTCCTTTAAAGTCAGCACTCCATACTTAGCCCCTCTACTATCTTGGTCCAAATTACTAAGTGAAACTTTATCACCACTTATATCAAAACCCTTATAAAGCAGAGTATCGAGTGGCTCATTTAGTATATAAAATCCATCTTTAACTACAAAAATAGCTGTTGTTAGTATTAACAGCATCAAAATTAGAAAAACTATATGCTTTTTCATATCTACTCCCCATTCTTAATTTATATAAGCGGTTTACAATTTATAGTAATGTGTCTATGATTTACCCAAAAATAACATACTATATTTACTTATTACGATAATATATTAAACACTAGTTTTTGAATATTTACGTCTATTAATTGGTATATATCAAACGAGTACTGTTCAATCTGAAAATTTTATTGTTGTCTATGTGCTTATGATATTAAAATTAACTCTCTTTACATATATTTTTGGAGGAAAATTATGAAAAATTTACTTACATACTTTTCGATTTTATTTAGCACAATACTAAGGCCAATAACAAGGAAATTTATGGTTACACAGCGAAAAATCGTTCGTGCGCCCTACACCCTAATGCGGAAATACATATCTAAAATAGTTACTTTGATTAGTAAAAAAGAAAAATCTTTAAAAGATTATTTTTTAATTGGCAGGCGTTATTATTCTAAAAAACTTATACTCATACTATGTGTTCTTCTGTTTGCAGGTGTATTTTTAGGATTTAGATATGCAAAAGACAATACCATGTTCTTAAAAAAATTATATACCACAGACCCTATAAGTTATAGCGGTAACGCAAAAGTATATGATAATAAGGAGTCAAAACAGCTAGTTTACTTAGGTGATCTTAAAAATGGAAAATTTGATGGTAATGGAACTAGCTACTTTGCAAACTCTGATAAAGTAGTCGAATATGTAGGCGATTTTAAGAATAATGTACGTGAAGGCAAGGGAACTGAGTACTATATAGATGGCAATACTAGATACAGTGGTGACTTCTCAAATGGTAAGTTTGAAGGGATTGGTACAAAGTACTTTGAAAATGGCAATATTAATTATGATGGTGGATTTAAAAATGGAGACTATGAAGGTGTCGCTAGTCTATTTGATAAAGATGGTAATCTTATATATAAAGGTAACTTTTCAAGAGGTCTTTATTCTGGTGAAGGTGAGACATTCTTTGAGAATAAAAGCCTTATGTATACTGGATTATTTAAATCTGGTGAATATAGTGGTCTTGGAAAATTATATGACAGTGAAAAGAATCTTGTGTTTGAAGGTAACTTCACAAATGGTTTATACACTGGTAATGGCAACCTATATGATAATGGAATTCTTACTTACAAGGGTGCGTTTGACAGTGGAGCATTAAGCGGTGATGGCATAAGTTACTATGAAAATGGTCATATAATGTATGAAGGTGGATATACTAATAACTTATATAGCGATGCTGGTGTTTTATATGCTGACCTTGCTAGCAAACAAAGTATATATGAAGGAGAAATTTATAACGGACTTTATAATGGTGAAGGTAAAGAATTTTACAAAGATAAACCATACAATTTAATGTATGAAGGTTCTTATAAAGATGGCTTGTATAGCGGAGTTGGTAAAAGATATAACTCAAACGGCGATATGATATACGAAGGCGAATTTGCGTCTGGACTTTATAATGGCTTTGGTGAACTTTACAAGTCAAATCTACTCGTATACTCAGGTGATTTTACCAATGGCTCTTTCAATGGCTTTGGGTCAATTTATGACAATGAAATCCTATTATATGAAGGTAATTTTAGCTCTAATAAATATAGTGGTATCGGTACTTTATATGTTGATAATAGCGAAGCTTATAAAGGCTTCTTTAGCAGTGGAAATATTGATTTAGCTAAGTTTCTAGGTTTGAGCGATGACTATGTGTATGGACTTTTGCTTGAAGCAGATCTTAAGACCGTTGACGAGAGTGGCTTTGTTTCTAACTTCTATGAGGTCTATGGTCTTAGTATAATACTTGCATATAATAGTAACTCAGAAAATTTGGATGTAACTTCTCTAAAGTATACTGGTAATGAAGATATATATAACATAAATACAACTATGTCTAGTTCAATAGTTAAATCTAGAATTGGAGAACCACAAGAAATTAGAACAGAAACTCTAGATGGACAAAAGTCACTTGTTTATAGATATACTTTTAAGAATTTCTATATGGATGTTAACTTTGATAATGAAGGTGTTAATATAAGTAGTATTGTGGTGTCAAAATTGTAAATAATATAAAAATAGCATTTATAGTTTGTATACAAAAAACTATAAAAGGATTTAAAATTAGATGATTTTAAATCCTTTTATTTGTTTATATTATAAAAAAATTAGTATCTTTTCATACTTACTAATATTAATTGTCTCACTTAGAAAATATATAAGTGTCTTTCTCAATGTCTACGATTTTATATCCCAAATTAAAAAATTCTACTTGTCTTTCAAAATCATAAATATGTCCAGTAGCTTTATGTACAATGTCATCTTGATTGGACGAAGCTAGATTTATGATGCATATAAACCTAGCTTTTCCACCATACATAGCTACATTATTTTTAATATAAAAGCCTGTCTTAAGAAGTGATTTTATAGATGGTATATTTTTAGGTGAAACTGTAGATATGCCATACTCAAATAAATTTCGGTCAATTATTTTTTCAAGAGATAAATTTATCATTTTTTTCTGAAGGCCGTTACCTATATAATTATAATCTACTAAGGTAGATTCAAAGAATATGACTCTTCTTGAATCATCTAAACCAGCTTTTTTTGCTAATTTTATAGTTTCTGCGTCATGGAAACTCAAGATTCTAAAAGCTACCAATTTACCAGTTACAAAAACACCAAGCACATATCCTTTTCCACTAAAAATTTCATCTAATTCTTCATGTGTTATGGGTACATAAAGACTTTTATCACGGATAAATTTATAGTTTTTTGCTTGAACTTTAAGAATTTCATCAATCGAGTGTTTTTCTAGTACTTTTATCTTACACTCTAAATATTTTTTTGCTGTATTATTAAAAATTTCCCCGCTATATAAACACACTTTTCCACCTCCCTACAAATAAATTTACGCTCTTTGAATCGTTCTTATTTTTTCAAAAGCAACAAATAGAATCATCATAGCAAGTATTGTAAGTCCAATGTACATCATACCTTTTTCGTATCCCCAAATAGTTGCAAATGCAAATATCTGCGGACCTACCGTCTGAGTTAATTTACGTACATTAGAATAGTATCCAAGAGCTTCTCCACGCCCAATATGTTTGGTTGAATCAAGTTTCAAATAATATTCTGTTTGAGCTGAAAGACCAATACCTTCACCCGTACCAAGTATAACTGCTGATATAAGCATACCGATTACTCCTAGACCAACTGAGAAGACCATAAAACTAGAAAACACTAAAAATAATGATATTAACACAGTTGTTTTTGTACTTACATACTTGTTTAGATATCTTAGTAATAGTGGTGAAACATAGGCTACAAATATACCATTAAGTAGATAAGCTCTACCTATATCACCACTAGCAATACCAGCATATTGGCCATAAACTGGATAATAATAATCTAAAAATATTACTGTAAGAGCCATAGGAACTGTTACGAGTAATAAGAAGTTAAGTATATCTTTGCTAAATATAAAGTCTTTAACATTCGATTTTTTCTTTTCTTTCTGAACAGCAACTTCACTTGTTTCAAAGTTAAAGTACAATTTAATAAGTACTAAACCAATCAGCATAACAAATGAAGACAGCATAAAGACTTTTTCATAACCGATTTTACTCATTAAAATCGCTCCAAACACAGCACCAGTATTAACACCAGCGTAGATACCACTCGTAATAGATGAGAATCCAATCTTTTTAGCATTATCATCAGAAAACAATGCAGCAAAACCTCGCATTGAAATGTAGAGTAAAGCATAAGCAACACCATAAACTGCCCTAGTTGCTATAAAAATATATGGTGATGTTGTAAGCGCTGATAACATAGTGCTAAAAATTAGTCCTATAACACCTATATAAAGTATCTTTTTCCAACCATATTTATCGATCCATTTACCACCTATTATGGTAAATAATGCACCACTAAAGAATACTACCGAAATCGGAAGACCAAGTAGGAAATTTGAATCAACCGTATTATTTCCAATTAAAAGCTCTCGCATTACAAGCGGTATAAAACTCACTGGCATGTAACACGCTGTATACATTACAAACGCAAGTATTCTAAGGTTTGAACCATTGTATTTTTTATCCTCAAAGCTTTCTTTTACAAAACCATCTAATGAATTTTTAAGATATAACATAAGAAATAGTACAACTTCTACCATAAGGAAGAATGATGTTGCAAAGATTGTAACATTATCTAGTAGTATCTCTTTTAATCCATTACGTATATATTCAAAGTCAAGTTGAAGACCTAATATATCAGTTTTGTCAGATGAGTCAGATGGTAGTTCCATCTTTATAAGTAACTCGTCTTGATTAAACTGAACATTCATCTTTTCTTTTTTGCTAAGTTCTATAATTTCTATATTTTTTATCTGCGGAACAACCTTCATAATATCGTTAAAATAAGAATCTAAATTTGCTATATCATCGTAATTCACACCTGCATTAATAACTTTTTCTATGTCACTTTGTATAGATGTTGCAACAGTTGTACCAATATCTTGACTAAGTTCCATGTAAGCATCATTGAATAAATTATAGCTCATAGCACTATAGATAATCTGTATAAGTGAAGCAAGCAATATAACAACAATTATTATATATTTATTACCAATTCCGCCGTCCTTTGTAAACACCCTTTTACTAAAGCTAAATAAGAGCGCAACTAGAGATCCGACTGAAAATAATATAAGTAATATCATTGTTAATTGATCTGAATATTTTTTCATAAGTTCTTCAAAATATGTGTTTTTTATATCAAGCTTAAGATAACCTTCAACATCTAATTTTCTATTTTTTATTGGTATAATAATACTTTTATCACCATTTGATGAATATTCATAGAAGTCCTTTTCAATTGAAGTTACTATAGTTTTTACTTCATCACTCATCATAACTTCCTCAGTTTCAATATATGAGTAATTAATCCTGCCATCATTTAATATAATTACTGCATTATCTATATAATCATACTGCTCTTTCCAATTCTTAAGATTACTCTCCATACCATAGAATTTATCTAAAGATTTACCGTACTTAAGTGAGTATTCTATCTTATTTACAAAATCACTTGAATTAATGTATATTTTCCTTATTTCTGTATCTACCATGTTACTCTCAAATGTATTTAAGTTAATGAAGCCTGTTATGAAAAGTATAAAAGCAAGCATGAGGATAGTTGAAATAAACAATCTTAATCTAAATTTTTTCACGTAGCACCTCGTTTTTATAAATTATAGGTTTAATTAATAAATTCTAATATTTCGATTATTCTTTTATAATTTTTGGAAACATTTTATCAGTAACGAGTAGAACATCTATTGAAAATTTGTAACCTATTATTCTAGCAACTTCAATATTTATACTTATGGAAGGTGTTTCGCCGAATTCTTGCTCAAGTTCTCGTATGTTTTCGCCTTCCATTACACGTCTAGCCTGACTTGCTCCAAATGCACCAATTTCATCATAGTTAAACCTATATACTGAAAATAGTGCTCCACGCTCAACTTCTAGATTTCCAACCTGTGAAAATACAGGTATATTTTCATCGTAAAAGCTTTCAAGATACTCATATGTTTTTTTAGTATCACGACTACCTGGAGTTAGATAAACTGCATCTACTTCCTTTGATATCTCTTTATATGCTGCCTTTAGTTCCAGGTCATATCTCGCTTGGTCTTCCTCTGACTCAGCTTCCCTAACATATTTTTCTACTACTTCAAAGTTTTTTTCCTCTGCAAATTTATATATTGTTGGTATTGCAGCAAGGTCGCGACCAGAATCGGTGTCTTCAAATACCACTCCAAGTTTTTCAAATTTGAATGTATCAAAAAAAACATCAAGTTGTCTATAATATCTTGTACTATCTACGTGCGCCCATAGATTGTCCTCGCCTGAATCCATAGCTGAATCAATTATTCCAGCTCCTACAGCATTGCTCGTTGAAAACACCATTACAGGTGTGTTTTTAATATTCTCAGATGCAAATTTACCTGCTTTTGTACCCATAACAAATATAAGATCAAACTCACCAGCAGCTATTCTACTTAACATTGCTGCTTGTTCTTCCTTAGTTTGCATTAGTAAACTAAAGAAAGCATCATCTACAAATTCTATATCTGAGCTTGATCGCTTAGATATCACCTGCCAAATAGCTTTCGAATCTTCATCGCCTATTTCATAGTCAAGTGAACTAACTACATCAATTAAATCAAGGTCATCTAGTCCTTTAAGAATTCCATAAAATGTACCTGTATAATTAAAATATGGATCGTTTTCAATATAAGCTATCTTTGTTACACCTTCCGAATAGGCAAATCCAGTAAATATAGTCGTAAGTAGTAAGGTTAAAACTGTAAATATACTTATAAACTTCGATTTTAACTTCATAATTATTATCCTTTCATAAATTAAAGTATGTGTTAAACGCCCTACCTTATAGTTTTTAGTGTATTTTATTATTATACCCCCCTATTTTTGAAACTAATCTGCTGTTAGCGTTCATATCATTTACTTAATTAATACAAAAAATGGGTATTAAAAAACTCGTAGAAGATTATATTCTACGAGTCATTAAATCAAACGCTATTATATTTTTGTTTTTTTAATATTTATAGTTTCAAGATCAATCACTTTTCCTGACTTTGGAATTGCTTTTTCTCTATAAAACTCTAAATCTTCCTTATCCAAATCAATCTCATCTGGCATAAGGAATTTTGCAACAACACTTTTTTTCTTAATTCTAACAACTTGAACACCTTTAGTGTTTTTAGTTGCTTTTTCGGGTATAAGTGATGTATTTATTAGTAAAAGCGTTTCCTCTTCTGTTCCAAATACACGACTTAAAAGTATGTCACAGTCTTCCTTAAAGTAGATCATTCTAATTAGTTTAGAATCATCTGAATAAGCTTTTATAAGTCTTTTTCTATTTGTTTTTGTATAGTAAGAATCAAGTGGAACTTTTGCAATCTTACCATTTTCAAAGACAAATAACATAAATCCACTATAGTCAGAAGCGATTGTAATAAATGAAATTTCTTCATCTTCTTCAAGTTCAATCAAATTTGGTATAAAGATGCCCAGATTACTTGCCTTATGGTCTATAATCTCGTGCACTTTAATTTTATAAAGATTATATTTATTTGAGAATAAAAGAAGCTCATCTTTGTTGCTACCTTCAAGCTCCTGTGATATAAAATCATTATCTTTAAGTTTATGGTTTGCACTTGCTCTAAGAGATGCAATCGAAACCTTTTTAAGGTAATTATGCTCCGTTAGGAAGATTTTTAACTTATAGTCATCAATCTCAGCTATAGCATGGTGATGTTTAACCTCATCGTGACCAACAATCTCTGTTTTACGAGGCTTTTGATACTTTTTTATAACTCTCTTTAGATCTACTATAATAAGCTTATTTAATTTTTCAGGCTTATTTATAGTTTCTTCTATATCAGCAATAGTTTCTTCAAGCTCTTTTATTTCAGCTATTCGATTTAAAACGAACTTCTTATTTAAACTTCTAAGTTTTATATCTGCAACATAGTTACCTTGAATTTCATCAACTTCGAAGTAATTCATTAGGTTTGGAACAACTAGTGAATCATCTTCAGTTTCACGAATTATTTTAATCGCCTTATCTATATCAAGTACAATTTTCTTAAGTCCACGAAGTAGATGTAGCCTAGCGCTCAGAGCACCTTTATCAAACTCAAGCTGTCTCTTCATAGATTTAACTCTAAAGTCATGCCAAGCAGCTATAATTGATTTAATACCTAAAACTTTTGGACGTCCATCTATTAGTAGGTTAAAGTTACATGAGAATGTATCCTCAAGACTTGTATACTTAAATAATTTAGCCATAAGTTTTTCTGGATCTATACCACGCTTTAGATCCAATGTTATTCGCAGGCCTTTAAGGTCAGTTTCATCTCTAACATCGGAAATTTCTTTAAGTTTTCCATTCTTATACAGGTCTACAACTTTATCAATAACTGCCTCAACTGTAGTTGTATAAGGAATTTCTGTAACTTCAATAGAGTTGTTTTTTTTCGAATACTCATACTTTGCTCTTAGTTTAAAGGATCCTTGACCCGTATCATATATTTTTCTCATTTCTTCTTCGTTATAGATTAAGTATCCACCAGTTGAGAAATCAGGTCCTTTTATAATATCAAATACATCTGCATTGTTATTTCTAATATATTTAATAGTTGCATTGCAGATTTCTTCTAAGTTAAATGAACATATATTACTAGCCATACCCACTGCAATTCCTTTGTTAGAATTAACTAATACATTTGGAAATGTCGTAGGAAGTAATGTTGGTTCTTTCATTTTGCCATCATAGTTATCTACAAAATCAACTGCGTCTTTATCTATATTATGAAAAATTTCTTCACAAATAGTGTCAAGTTTAACTTCAGTATATCTTGAAGCCGCAAATTTCATATCTCTTGATGTTGTTTTACCAAAGTTACCTTTAGAATCTATATATGCATGTAATAAGGCGTCATGTCCTCTAGTTAATCTTACTAAAGTTGCATAGATTGCTTGATCGCCGTGTGGGTTAAGCTTCATAGTTTGACCAACTACATTGGCTGATTTAGTTTTTGTCCCCTTAATTAACTTCATTTTATACATTGTATATAAAAGTTTTCTATGTGAAGGCTTAAAACCATCAATTTCAGGAATTGCTCTTGAAACAATAACACTCATCGCGTAAGGCATGTAGTTTTGCTCTAAAGTTTCTGTTATTCTCTGTTTAATTACTTTTGCCAATTCTTACACCCCTAACTTATATCAATTAATTCCAAATATTGCTCTCCAAATTCCGAGATAAAACTTTTTCTTCCATCAAGGTCATCTCCAAGTAAAACATCAAACATTTTTTGTGTTAACTCATCAGGCTCAGGTTCAATCTTTATAAGTCTTCTACTCTCTGGATTCATAGTTGTTTTCCACATCATTTCAGGCTCGTTTTCACCAAGTCCCTTAGATCTTTGAAGCGTGTAATTACCCTTAATTTTTTTAATTATATCAATTTTCTCTTTTTCTGAATAAGCAAAAAAAGTGTCTTTATTTGTTGAAATTTCAAATAAAGGTGACTCTGCAATATATACTCGTCCTTCACGAAGTAGTGATGGCGCAAGTCTATAAAACATTGTCATTATAAGAGTTCTAATCTGATATCCATCGACATCAGCGTCGGTACATATAATTATTTTATCCCAATTGAGATTTGCCATATTAAATGTATCTATATCTTTATTGTGTTTCGATTTTATCTCAACGCCACATCCTAAAACCTTCAATAAATCAATTATAATTTCACTCTTAAAAATCTTGTCATAGTCAGCTTTAAGACAGTTAAGAATCTTACCTCTAACTGGCATAAGAGCTTGAAACTCAGCATTTCTTGCCATTTTACATGCGCCAAGAGCTGAGTCACCCTCCACTATATAGATCTCTCTTTTAGTTAAATCTTTTGTTCTACAATCAACAAACTTCTTAACTCTGTTGGTAACATCGAGTTTACCACCAAGTGTTTTTTTAAGATTCAATCTAGTTTTTTCAGCTTTTTCACGGCTTCTTTTGTTAATTAAAATTTGATCAATAATTTTAGAAGCATCTTCTTTATTTTCTATCAGGTATATTTCAAGTTTTGCTTTTAAAAAATTTGTAGTAAACTCTTGAATAAACTTATTAGTTATAGCCTTTTTAGTTTGATTTTCATAACTCGTCATAGTTGAGAATGAGTTTGTTACAAGCACTAAACTATCTTGAATATCAATAAAGCTAATCTTCTTTTCGGATTTATTGTATTTACCAAGCTTTTTAATAAATTTATCAATCTCATACATAAAAGCTGATCTAACTGCTTTGTCAGGTGATCCACCATATTCAAGATAACTGGAATTATGAAAGTATTCAAGAAGGTTTACTTCATTATTAAAAGCAAAACCAACTTCAACTTTAACCTTATAATCCGGCTTGTCTTCACGGTCACTACCACGACCCTCATCTTCAAAATACATAATATTTGTGAATGCTTTTTCATCATTTACTTCAATTAGGTAGTCTTCTATACCATTCTCATACAAAAACTCTTGAACAGTCTGTGACTCTTGATCTTCAAATACAAATTTTATACCTTTATTAACAATAGACTGTTTTTTTAGCACATCTCTAAAATATTCAATGGGTATATCTATCTCTGTAAATACATCAAGATCTGGTCTCCACGTCTGAGTACTACCAGTAGTTTTATATTTAAACTCTTCTTTCTTAAGCCCACCTATATTTTCACCTTTTTCAAAGTGTAGTGTGTATTTGTAACCATCCCTACAAACTTCAACATCCATGTACTCAGAACTATACTGAGTTGCACACGAACCAAGGCCATTTAATCCTAATGAATATTCATAACTTTCACCATCATTATTTTTGTACTTTCCACCTGCATATAGCTCACAAAATACAAGTTCCCAGTTGTAAGTATCTTCAGATACGTTAAAATCAACAGGAATGCCTCTACCTTTGTCTTTTATCGTAATTGACTTATCAGTATGTCTAATGATATTTATCTCATCGCCATACCCTTCTCTAGCCTCATCAATTGAATTTGAAAGTATTTCGAAGAATGAATGTTTACATCCTTCAAGTCCATCAGAACCAAATATTACAGAAGGTCTTTTTCTAACACGCTCTGCACCTTTCAATGATGAAATACTCTCATTTCCATACTCTATTTTCTTTTTTGTCACTATTTCACCCCTTAAAGAGTTCTACTAATTTCTATTAACAGTAATATCAAAAGCACTATATATTAATTTTTCATTTATAAAAAGCTTCTTCTTCTATCATATAAAAGGACATCAATTAAAACTTAATATCTTTATATATAACAGAAGACCCTCATTTATTTTTACCCTCAGATAGCTAGTCTATCATTTCCTTAATTTTCTTTCAAATACACAATTAGAATTTAGCTAAATGTCAAATATTCTTATTAAGAAAATGCTCCTATATAATCTAAGCTTTAGCAAATAACATAATACTATTAATATGTTAAAATTTCAAGCATTTCAACGTTTTGCTTAATAAAAAAAGATAGAGCTCAGTTGAGAATCTCTATCTTTTACTAGTGCTTATCACCAAATATTAAATTAATGAAACTTTTATGTATTTCTACAATCCAGCTTCTTCCCTAAAAATCATTAGACTTTCCATCATCTTTGGGAAACCTGCTGTTGGTGCAATTAAAAGAATCGCATGTTCAAGTTCTTCTATAGTACATCCTACTTTAAGTGCTTTATTTATATGTGTTCTTAGTGCGTACTCATATTCACATGTAGCAGATATAACTACTTTCATAAGTGCTCTTGTCTTCTCATCAAGAGGCCCACCTGCTTCGTGTATTACTTTGCCATAGTTTTGATAAGCATCATAAACGTCTTTGTGCTTCTCAATCAAATACCCTAAATTTTCTTCAATTTTTTTCATAACAAACCTCCATTTTAACTACATACTAAAATATAACCACTCTTTTTTTTGACACACTTCATTTATTTCCCTTCTTATATACTACATATGTATACCCAAAACTAATAAAATATATTCTTATTCTTTTTATTTATGTGTTGATTCATATTTTTGTATATGCTATAATCACTATAAGTTTTCCACAAGCGTACAAGCGT
>JBARWW010000278.1:0-2056 GCA_049647005.1 Acidaminobacteraceae bacterium
AGTCAATCTAATGCTTAAGGCTATATGTTGCTTTCATATCATAAGCTATAATTTCAAAATTTTACTAGGTATATAAGGATTATATATCTTTACTCAATCTAGTTTAAGTGAAATGATTTTTTAATCAAAAAACAAAAATAGGACAGCTGCGTCAAAATCAACACCCCATCCTTGCAAAAACTTACGCTTTTTTCTAATATTAAAATCATATCATACACCTATGGGTGTGTCAATATTTATCAAATAAGTTAGTAGATATTTTTTCTAAAAATTCAAATGCAGTGATTATAGTTGGATTATTTTGATAATACTCTTTGTGATAAATCATTCTTTCTGTAACCAACTTGTTTAACTCTTCATATTTATACTTCTTTATCCTATCGCTCGTCACTACATTATCAAAAATATATAATGTTGTTGCGATCTGATTAATTCTTGGATTTTTCATTTTTGTCTCTTTCATTTTAGCTTTTATCCCTAAACTTAATAAAAAATTGGAAACTTTATTATCTGTACTAATACGTCTCACGCTTTCAGGACTTAAAGGGTATAATTTATTAATAATACAATTATTGTGAGCAACAGCATTCCTTAACTGATTTACATATCTTAACAGATATGACACATTCACTTTGTCTCTTATGCCATAAAAATCATAATAAAATTTGTAAAACTCACGTAAAGTTCCAAAAGATATAACTTCAATAAATGCCCAAACAGGAAATTTTTCTATTTTGTCCGTCTCTTTATTTATTCCATACTTATTTAATAATTCACCACAATACGGATTCATATAGTTTTTCTTTATATCTCTAATTACGCTATTATTATCACCTTCTTGTTTAGTGATAATAAACTCATCTACAATTTTATAACCATCTTCATATTCATTTTCTTCTATATTTTGCAACAGATTTATTTTTACATAGTGCTCAATATCTAAAGTCATTTTAAGTAATAAATTTCTAAAATGCATATCAATTGTTGAAAGATCTACTAAATATGCAAAATCTAAATCAATATATTTGTTTTTTGAAGACCCTCCAGTATATTTAGGAAAATTCTTTCTATATGATGTAAGTTTAAAATAATTATTATTTCTTTTTAAAAATTCCAAAGCATTTTTTTTGAAATAACATTAAATTTTATACCTCTATTTTCCATATGAGTTATCAATTCTTCAGATTTTAATAATGGTTTTTTTTTATTAACAAACATAATTTGCTCCTCTTAATTGCTTTAGAATTATTTATTACACAACGAATGCTATTCTATTATAAATTTATTATATAGTATAAACACTAATTATCCAATAAATACAAATTGTTCTCATTTTCGTATTTATTGGATAATTTAATCCTTCGCGTATGAGGTTTCTATCTTAAACCTTATCTGTGCTAATTTCATTGCAAAAAAAGCCAAGAGCATATGCTCTTGGCTTCAAAATTCCAATATTTATTTTAACTAATTAAATTAGTCTACTTAACAAACTCTCTTACTTTGAATCCTTTTTCCTGAAGTTTTTTAACTACTAAATCTACATTATCTGATTTGATTCTAATAGAAATTTCTTGAAGACCCATTACGTCAGCACTTGTATTTACAATGTTTGTAATGTTACCACCGTTCTTTGATATAATTTCTGAAATTTTTGCAATAGTTCCTTTAAAGTCACTTGAAAGAATTGAAATTTTAGGATCTTTTATACCATATATCTTTGTTATAATACCAAATAATGATTTTTGAGTAACAATACCTACAAATTCTTCTAAAGTATTTACTACTGGTAAAAATCTTACTTTATTATTAAAAAATATATCTGCAGCTTCTTCAACTAAAATATTATCCTTAACAACTTCCACTTTATTGTGTATAAAGTCTTTAACTGGCCTACTTAAAAACTCATCATAGTCAGGTCTATTTTCTTTGAAGTATATATCATAAATATATTGTTTCGATAAAAAACCAATAAATTTACTTCCATCAACAACATGAAGTGATAAAAATCCATTCTCTACTATTAACTTTATTGCATCTTTTGCAGTCTTATCAAGTG
>JBARWW010000279.1:0-3508 GCA_049647005.1 Acidaminobacteraceae bacterium
AACTTGCACAGGCAAATGGTGATGTTGAAAACTTCCTACAGGTTTATGAAAAATACAAAGTTGCAAAAGATATCACAAAAGAAAGGCTTTATATAGAAACTATGGAGTCAGTTCTTAGTAAGGTTAATTCAAAGTTCATTATTGATTTTAATAGTGATGGTGTTGTGAAATACCTACCTTTAAGCCCTGATGCACTAAGTAAAGGAGGTAACTAATATGGATTTCAAACAAGGAGATAATTCTCAACAAGATCAAAATAATCAGAAAAATAGCAATCCAGATCCAATAAAAGAAATATTTAAGCAGATAAAGTCACAAGCTAACATTGGTAAAAAAAATAGTACGCCAGATAATGGCGAACCAAAAGAACCATTTAAGTTACCTATGAAGAGTATTATACTCCTAATTGCTGTTGTAGTCATTTTATCTAGTTTAAGTAGTTTTATATTCATCGTCGCAGAAGACGAAGTTGCTACAGTAAGAGTTTTTGGTGATATATCAAAGGTTATAGTTGATAGAGATAACATTTTAGCAAAAGATCAAAATGCACTTGATCCAAACTTCTCTAACGTTGAAATTGTAAACTCAAAAGGATTATTTTTCAAACTTCCTTTTATAACTACAATTCAAAAAGATACTAGTAAACTAATTACTTATATCTCTTCACCTGCTCAAATCAACACAAGAGACAAAATAAAGTATAAGATCGCTATGTTTGCACAGTGGGAGATTACCCACCCAGGTATATATAGAAGTTCACTTGGTAATGAAATAGAAGCTAACAATAAGATCGATGAAGTTGCTTACGCAGTAGTTATACAAAAGGTAAACGGACTTACAAGTACAGAGTTCCTTACTGACAAAGATAAACTATATGGATCACTTGATCAAGCTATGGAAGAGATAAATATTGTGTTTGCAAACAAAGGTATCGTATTACGTGATATCGAAGTTTACAGAACTATACTTCCTGATTCAAACATTGACTCTACTTATAGAAAGATGATCGCTGAAAGAGCAGCAATTGCTCAAAGAAAGCGTAGTGAAGGACAAGAAATATTCCAAAATACAGTAGCTGATACAGATAGAAAGGTTATTGAGATTATCGCTGAATCTATAGAAACTTCAGAGAAAATCAAAGGTGAGGCTGATGCGACAGCTCTTGAAATCTATGCTAATGCATTCTCTAGAGATCCTGAGTTTTACACATTCTGGAGAACACTTAATTCTTATGAAACTACTATAGATGAAGATACAGTAATCTACATGGATAAGAATAATAGTTACCTTGATTTATTCTCTAAGGGTAATAACTAGAATTAAATTGAACGAATCTTAAGTGATTTGTAGATAGAAATACCACTCGAAATTTGGGTGGTATTTTTTTATGCCTCATCCCGTCATAATTAACATGTGATACCAGTGACGAAAGTAGTTTTATGGTAAAATATAATAAGTAGAATTTAGGATATACTAAATAGTTAAATTGGAGGTTTACAATGAAGCCAACACTTGGAAAATATATATCAAGAAAATTAGGTGGTGTAGAAGGTGAACTGCCTAGATTAAGATATATGTTAATTAAGTCTTTTACAGCACAAAACTTCAGACTCTTTTGGAATGCTTGGAATCCTATATATAGTTATATCTTACTATATTATGTCTATAAACCATCTAGAAAGATTTTGCCTAAATACATTGCTCTACTCTTAACCTTTGCTGTAAATGGACTCTTTCATGATGTCATGGTTTTTATTATCTTAAAATCGACTAATTTTATTATAACAAAATTATTTGTAACATATGGTCTGATTGTGATTTTAGAAACGGTGATGAATTTCACTTTATTTAATCAAAAGAGTATTAAAAGAGTACTGTATAACGTTTTTCTATTATTCACTCCAATAGTTGTTTTACTAATGCTCAGAGGATAAAAGATAATGCGTTATAAAAGCATTATAAGTAACCCATGCAAGATTCAAATATTACAATTTTTTTTACTAAAGAAGATATCCCTAAAGAAGATATCGATGATTATGCTAAGATTGCTTTAGACTACGGTAAATTTACTATTGAAAAAACAAATGACAATATATAAATTGAATATCGTAAAAACAAAAGCAGTACCTTTATCCACTTAGATTATAAGTGATTAAAGGTACTGCTTTAATTATATACTATCAAATTTGCTAACAGATAAAATTAATTTATATGATTTTTCTTATCGTTCTATTCTTAATCTAAGGCTCCTAGAAAGTACCCTTAAGTGAGTCAATCACATCTCTGTACTCATCAGGAGTAAGTGATTGTGGTCCATCGCATAGTGCTTCCTGCGGATTGATATGAACCTCTATCATAAGTCCATCTGCTCCACAAGCCATTGCTGCTCTTGACATAGGTTTGATTAAAGGTTTAACCCCAGTTCCATGTGAAGGATCAACAATTACAGGAAGACCAGTTTCCATTTTCATAATAGGAACAGCTGCAAGATCGAGTGTGTTTCTAGTATAAGTATCAAATGATCTAATACCTCTCTCACATAGAATAATGTTTTTGTTACCATGCGCTGCTATATACTCAGCTGCAAACGCCCACTCTTTTACAGTAGCACTCATACCTCGCTTAAGAAGTACTGGCTTATCTACTGCTCCAACTACTTTAAGAAGTGAGTAGTTGTACATATTTCTAGAGCCTATCTGTATTATGTCAGTGTATTCCATAATTAAATCTAGGTTTTTCTCATCCATTAATTCTGTAATTATAGGCATGCCGGTAATATCTCCAGCTTCTCTAAGATACTTAATACCTTCTTCTCCGAGACCCTGAAAATCATATGGGCTTGTTCTAGGCTTAAAGACACCACCACGAAGTACATGACATCCGTGTTTTTTAAGTTCTATAGCAGTATTTATAACTTGTTCTCTTGACTCAACAGAACAAGGCCCACCTATAAATATAGGTTCACTACCACCAAATTTTAAGCCTTTTACTTCTACTATTATTTTTTCGCCTGTTAAAATTCTTTTATTATTCATGGGGCATCTTCCTTATATCGTCCTTATTTAAGCTATAAAAAATATCCTTAATAGCCAGATTGTTAATCACTAGTTCTTGACTTAAATCATATAGAGGAACGATTACAAACGCCCTCTCAGTCATACGCGGATGAGGAATAGTTAATCTCTCATCATCACTAATTATGTCATCAAATAATAATATGTCAACATCGATTGTTCTAGGACCCCATCGTATGATTCTTTTTCTTTTAAGAGCCTCTTCTATTTCATGGCAAAAATCAAGCAATTTATATGAATCAAGTGTAGTATTTATCTGAACTACTATATTCATAAAAACATCTTGGTCTAGATATCCAACCGGAGCTGTTTCATAATATTCCGAAACAAGAACATCTGATATATATGAGTTACTCTTTATAAGTTTAACTGCTTCATCAAGATTATTTTTTTTATCACCTATATTACTTCCGAGGCTTAAGTAAGCTCTAGAC
>JBARWW010000280.1:0-8027 GCA_049647005.1 Acidaminobacteraceae bacterium
AGATAGTGAGTATCTTATAAATAATAGCACATGTAGATTAAAAGAAATTAAAGAATTATTCATGGATACTGGTCTTGGAACAGAAGGTTACTCAATAATTGGACAAGGCAAAATTGATTCAATTCTTTCAACTAACAAAGAGGAAAGACGTCAAATATTTGAAGAAGCTGCTGGAATTGTTAAATATAAAGCTAGAAAAAAAGAGGCTGAGCGCAAGCTTGAAAGTACTAAGCTTAATTTACTTAGAGTAGAAGATATATTTGGTGAGTTAAACGATCGTATAGGTCCACTGAAATTAGAAAGTGAAAAAGCAAAAAAATATATAGAATATAGTGAAGAACTTAAGACTGTTGAAATAAATGTGTTTTTAAATAATGCTGATCAAATAGACAAAAAGCTTACAAAAGAAAATAATGAAGAATCTCTGCTAAATACTCAAATTGAAGAAAAGTCAAAGGTGCTATTTGAGCTAAAAGGAGATCAACGTGAGAGTAATACTAAGTTTGAAACTCTAAACGATATTATAAACTCTTCAAAAGAAAAGTACTTTAATGCAATTAATAGGATTAAATCTCTTGAGGGTGAAGAATCTGTTTTAAAAGAAAAATTATCTAATTTTAATGAGTCAATGACAAGGCTTGAAACTGAAATTACAGCTAATGAAAAGATTATTAAATCACATAATGATGACCATACTGTTGTAGTACATGATCGTAATGAATTAAAGTCTAAAATAGAATCTATAAGTAAAGATATTGAAAGTATAAGCTTTGAATATGAAGAAAAAGCTAAGAGTTTATTAGAACATGAAACGCTAAACGATGGATTAAAATCAGAGATTATAGATAATCTTAATAAAGTTGAAAAACATAAAAGTGAAATTGCATCATTTAATATGATAATTGAAAGTTTTGTAGCAAGAATTGAAGAAATTGACTTATCTTTAAATGAAATTAATGGTTTCATTACTTCAAGTAACTCTGATCTGGAAAAGTTGAAATCTGATTTAGAGAAAAAAGATAATAATTTAATTGATTTAATTAATGAAAGAGACACTATAGCTATTGAATATAAGAATATTTTGTTAGATAAAAACGATATAAAAGTTCTTATTAACAACCTATCAAGTGAGTCAATAAAATTAAGCACAGAAAAAAAGATGCTTGAAGATATGGAAAAATCTCATGAAGGATTTGATTATAGCGTTAAATCGGCTATGAAGTATGTTGAGCAGGAGTCACTTAGTGGTTTTCATGGTGCGGTTGCTTCACTTATGCAGCTGCCGCCTGAATTTGAAACTGCTATAGATATATCGCTTGGTAAGTCTATGCAAAATATTGTATGTGATACTAGTAAACTAGCTCATAGTGTTATTAATTATCTTAAAAAAGAAAGTAAAGGTAGAGCAACCTTTTTACCACTTGATTCTGTAAAGACGTTTGCTAAAGCAAAAATTGATAATTCACTATTTGAAGAAGATGGTTTTTTAGGTCTTGCTTCAACACTTATTAAATATGATGATAAGTTTAATACTATATTTGACTACCTTCTAGGCAGAACTATTATAGTTAAAGACTATAATACTGCAATTAAAATTAGTAAGAACTATGATACTAGATGCAAGATTGTTACCTTAGAAGGTGAAGTTATCAATACATCTGGAGCTATTACTGGTGGGTCCTTTAAAGCAAAAATTTCAAATATTCTTAGTAGAAAACGTAAAATTGAGGATACTGGAAAAAAACTAGAAGAATTAGCAAAAGAAATTGAAGATAAAAACTTAGAATTAGCATTATTTGAGACCAAATTATCTGTGATTGAAACTAGAGGTACTTGTGTTGCAGATGAAATTGAAGAAACTAAGCAACTTGTATATAAAGTTAGATCGGATGTAAATGTTTTAGAAAATGAAATGAAGTCTAGAACAAGCTCACTTGTGAAAAATAATTCCGATAAGTTAAGACTTGCTGAGGAACTTAAAAAGTCTAACCTAGAAATTGAAAGTACTAATGAGAAGATTGGCAAGCTAGTTCTTAGAAGATCTGAGATTGAGTCTAAACTGTCACATCACAGTACTGATATAAATGGACTAATTAAGTCAACTGAGGCTCTTAAACGCAACTTAACGGCTAAACAAATAGAGGAAGCTTCAGTTAAAGAGAAGTTTGATTCAAGCGAAAAAGAAATTACAAGGATAGAGTCTTCTATTAGATCAATCGAAGTTGATATAAAGCTAAAGTTTTCTCAACTAGATAATATTAAGTCCTTAAAAGATGATGCTCTAAATGATATGGATAGAGTTATGACTGATCTTGCTGAAGTCTTTAAGTCAAAAGATGTTCTTACTAAAGAATCCGATGATCAAAAGATCGAACTTCAGGAGTTGAAAACTTCTTTAGATAAGATGCTTGCAGATATATATGATGCATCATCTGAACTAGATAAATTAAAAGAAGGCTTTATGGCTATTGAAATTAAAAAAGCTAAACTTGACACGGAAAAAGAAAATATAGTTACAAACCTTTGGGAAAAATATGAGATGAATATATCAGATGCTATCGTATTTAGAAGTGACGCTCATGTAGAAAACCCGACTAAGGTTATGAATAAATTAAAGAAAGATATTAAGGACCTCGGTGATGTAAGTATACACACTATTGACGAGTACGACGAAGTTAAAGAGAAGTATGAGTTCTTAAAAGAACAACATGACGATTTACTTAAGGCAGCAAAATCTCTTCAAAAAGTTATAAATGGTCTTGAAGAGACTATGATAGCTAAGTTTAAAGAGACTATGGAAGAAGTTAATAAAAACTTTAACGAAATATTTGTAGATTTATTTAACGGTGGAACTGCTAACTTAGTTCCAGAAGACTATGACGATCTATTAGATTGCAATATTGAGATTATCGCTCAACCACCAGGTAAAAAGCTTCAAAATTTAAACCTTTTATCAGGTGGTGAAAAAGCTTTAACTGCAATTGCTTTATTGTTCTCAATCCTTCGGATAAAACCATCACCATTCTGCATCCTTGATGAGATTGAGGCTGCACTTGATGATGTAAATGTTCACAGATTTGCTGAATTTATTAGTACTTTTACTGATAAATCACAGTTCGTTGTAATAACACATAGAAAAGGTACTATGGAAATTGCCGATTCTTTATATGGTGTAACTATGGAGGAATTTGGAGTTTCGAAATTAGTATCTGTTAAATTAGAAGAAGCAGTAGTCTAAGGAGGACATTATGTTTAAAAAAATATTTGGATTTGGTAAATCTAAAGAAGAAGTAAAAGATGAAGATCTTGTAGTAGAGGATGAAGCTATAGCTCAGCCAGAGCCTAAAATAGAGTTTGTGGATGAAGATGAGTCTGAATTAGATGAAGATATAGACGAAAATGCAACTATCAAATTAATTTTGCAAGAAGAATCTAAAGAAATCGTTGAAAATGCTGAAGACTTAGAAAAAATTGAGATAGAATTAGAAGTTAAGTATGAAGAAGATTACGAAGACCTTGAATCCATAGAAAAATCAGCTAAAGAAACTGTGGTTGATATTTCTGCCTTAACTCAAGTAATTAACACAGAAACTGAGGCCGAACTTGTTAAATCTGAAGAGAATGTTATCTTTGATATTAGTGATTGTGAATTTGTAAAGTTTGACTCTGATCTTGAAGGTGAAATTATAGAAGAAATCGAAGAACCAAAGAAAAAAATATCGTTTTTTGAAAAATTAAAGTCAGGTTTAACAAAAACTAGTAAAGCAATAACAGATAAAATAGATGATTTGCTTACTGACTATGGCAAAATTGACGAAGATCTGTTTGAAGAGTTAGAAGAGATTTTAATTACAGCTGATATAGGTATGAGTACAACTATGAGTATTATAGAAGAACTAAAAAAAGAGTTACAACTTAAAAAAATTACTGAAGCAGCAGAAGTAAAGCAAGCTCTGCATGATGTTTTGGTTAGAATTCTATCTAAAAACAATAATTCAGAGTTAATTTCTAGCACGCCGTCTATTATATTAGTAATAGGTGTTAATGGTGCTGGAAAAACTACTACCATAGGTAAGATAGCGAATCAATTTAAAAATGAAGGCAAATCTGTCATGCTTGCTGCAGGAGATACATTTAGAGCAGCTGCAATAGATCAATTGCAAGTATGGGGTGAGAGAGCAGGAGTTCCTGTAATTGCTCAACAAGAGGGATCTGATCCAGCAGCGGTTATATTTGATGCAGTACAGGCAGCTAAATCTAGAAAAACTGATGTTTTAATTTGTGATACGGCAGGAAGACTTCATAATAAAGTAAATCTTATGAATGAACTTAATAAGGTATTTAAAGTAGTAGAACGCGAATTTCCAGATGCTAATAAGGAAGTACTACTTGTTCTTGATGCTACTACAGGTCAAAATGCAATTAATCAGGCGAAGACATTTAGTGAAGTAGCAGATGTTACTGGAATTGTATTAACTAAACTTGATGGAACCGCTAAGGGTGGAGTAATTTTAGGCATAAATTCTGAACTTAACATACCAGTAAAATTAATTGGAGTTGGTGAAGGTGTTGATGATCTTCAAAAGTTCGATCCAGTTTCATTTGTTGACGCTTTGCTTAATATGCAGTCGTAAAGAAGTGATTTAAGCACTTGTGCTAGTTGTAAGAATATTTAGATTAAAAAGTCAATTTAAAGACTTCGAATATTAAAATCTGAAGAAGAAATTATTATAAAAAAACTATAAAAAATATAGGAAATAATGTTGACATGCGCTTTATGTTAGTATAGAATACATCTGTAAAGCAAATAACCTTTACAACCTCAAAGGAAGATGTGATGTTATGATTGAAAAAAAGTTTCGACTTGGAAATTTATTTGATTTCTATGGCGAACTACTAACTGACAAACAACAGAATATACTTGAACTTTACATATTAGAAGATTTTTCTTTTGGAGAAATTTCTGATAACCATAATATTAGTAGACAAGCAGTTTACGATACGGTTAAGCGAAGTGAGAAAATTTTAGAAGATTATGAGTTGAAGCTTGGACTTATGGAAAAATTTCATGCAACTGAATCTCTTATAAAAGATGTATCAGAAAAAATGGACTTACTTATTTCTAAAATAGAAGATAGCGAAGTTAGTAACGATATAGCGGATGTAATAAATGAGGTAAAATCTAGACTAACAAGTATCTAGCGTAATCGTTAGGAGGATATAAATTGGCATTTGATGGATTAGCAGAAAAGCTCCAAAATACCTTCGCTGGCCTTAAAGGCAGGGGAAAGTTAACAGAAAAAGATGTTAAAGCTGCAATGCGTGAAGTTAAACTAGCGTTACTTGAAGCAGATGTTAACTTTAAGATAGTTAAAGATTTTATAAAAACGGTAAACGAACGTGCCATTGGTGAAGAAGTTCTATCAAGTCTTACGCCAGGACAGCAGGTTATTAAAATAGTAAATGAAGAGCTTACAGCTCTTATGGGTACGACACAAAGTAAGATTGGTTTTTCATCGTCACCGCCAACTGTTATAATGATGGTAGGATTACAAGGTGCTGGTAAAACAACAACTACTGGTAAACTTGGAAACATTCTAAAAAAAGGTGGTAAAAATCCCCTTTTAGTAGCATGTGACGTTTACAGACCTGCAGCAATTAAGCAGTTACAAGTAGTCGGTGGTCAATTAGATATTCCAGTTTTCGAAATGGGAGATCAAGTTAGTCCGGTAGAAATTTCAAAAGCTGCAGTTGAGCACGCTAAGAGCCACGGGCATGACTTAGTCATTGTTGATACAGCGGGTCGTCTGCATATAGATGATAACTTGATGAGTGAACTTGAAGATATAAAGAAAACGGTTAAACCTACTGAAATACTCTTAGTTGTCGATTCAATGACTGGACAAGATGCAGTTAATGTCGCTGAGACTTTTAATGAACGTCTTGGTATAGATGGTATTGTTTTAACTAAGCTTGATGGAGATACAAGAGGTGGAGCAGCACTTTCAGTTAGAGCTGTTACTGGTAAACCTATAAAGTATGCATGTATCGGTGAGAAACTTAGCGATATAGAAGAATTTCATCCGGATAGAATGGCATCTCGTATACTTGGTATGGGTGATGTTTTAACTCTTATCGAAAAAGCGCAAGCTAGTTTTGATGATGATAGTATGAAAGATCTTGAAAAGAAAATGAGAAGTCAAGAATTTGATCTAGCAGATTTTCTTACTCAACTTCAACAGATGAAAAAGATGGGACCTATTGGTGACATCCTAGGTATGATGCCTGGTATGAACAAGAAAGCCCTTAAAGATGTTAAAGTTGATGATCGAGAGTTTATAAGACTTGAAGCAATTATTCAATCTATGACTCCTGGCGAAAGAAGAGATCCTGGGGTCATGAATGCAAGCCGTAAAAAAAGAGTTGCAGCTGGTTGTGGTAGTACGGTTCAAAACGTAAATAAGCTACTTAAGCAATTTGAACAGACTAAAAAAATGATGAAACAATTCTCAGGTATGGAAAAGAAAATGAAAAAAGGCGGCGGAATGAAACTACCGTTTATGTAAAGATGTTTACATCATCGCACGATGATTAAATAATAAATTTAGTTACATTAGTAATTAATTAATATAACAGGAGGTGTAATTACATGGCAGTTAAAATCAGATTAAAAAGAATGGGTGCTAAAAAGAGACCTTTTTACAGAGTAATCGTGGCAGATTCACGTTCTCCAAGAGATGGAAAATTCATCGATCACATTGGACACTATAACCCACTTTCAGATCCAGTTGACGTTAAAATTGATGCTGAAAAGGCAATCAAATGGTTAAACGATGGAGCTCAACCAACTGACACAGTGAAAGCTTTATTAAAAAAGCACGGTGTTTATGAGCAAATGGGTAAATAATTAACTAGTGATTTATGTTTTCATAATAGATAACTTTCAATAAATGAATAAATTTAATTAATTAGAGATCTTTGTTTATAGAGTTTGAAACAGTTAATAAAGTTAAATATTGGTCGCTTATGCGGCCAATTTTAGTATTAAGATAAATGTACCTTTAGGGGGTTCTCGAATGGGTGAATTAGTTAAAACAATCGCTAAAGCGTTAGTTGACAAACCTGAAGCAGTTCAAGTTAAAGAAGTTGAAGGCGCTCAATCAATAACTGTTGAACTTCGTGTTGATCCAGATGACATGGGTAAAGTTATTGGTAAGCAAGGTAGAATTGCTAAAGCTTTAAGAACTGTTGTAAAAGCTGCAGCTACTAAAGAAAATAAAAGAGTTGTAGTTGAAATTGTTCAATAAACGAGAGTAACCCTCTCGTTTTTATTTTTTTATGAAATTTCGAAGAAATTTCACGGAGTGTAGTGAAACGTAGCGTAGGATATGCTGTTATTACAAAATAAATTTATCCGCATGAGCCAAGCGGTAAAATTATTTCAATCGATTCAGTAGCAAACAAACTCAAAACACAAATTATTAAAATACACAATTTTATATAATTACTAATACTCTTAAAAATTAATGCTATTAGTAATTATATAAATATACAGGAGGACCATATGGGAGAATTTTTTAATGTTGGAAAGATAGTAAATACCCAAGGATTAAAGGGTGAAGTTAGAATATACACATACACTGACTATAAAGAGCAGTTTGAAGAATTTGAAACCTTATATTTAGGTGATAAAAAAGAAGAACTTGAGATAGAAAAACTTAGATTTAAGGGCGATCTTGCTATCGTTAAATTTGCAGGATTTAATCACATCAATGAAGTTGAAAAACTGAAAGGAACTATGGTCTACATTGATAGAGAAGCAGAAGAAGATGCTTTTTTCTATTCTGATATGATTGGCTATAAAGTTGTTTGTGAAGTTAATGGTGATGTAGGAACCTTGAAAGACGTTATTATTAACCCAAGACAAGATGTTTATGTTATTGAGAGTAAAAGATTTAATAAAGATATATTGGTTCCTGCTGTTGACGCTTTCATACTTGACATAAATGAAGATGAAGAACTTATAA
>JBARWW010000281.1:0-3052 GCA_049647005.1 Acidaminobacteraceae bacterium
TTAGAGTTAATGATGCCTTGGGATGACTTAATACAGAAAACTTGCAAGGCATAAATAATTAAACTCACTAGGGATATCATATCGATATCCCTATTTTAATGCAATACATCTTTTATTACACGCTTACCATCAAAGTAGTATGTTGTTACTTGATTATTGTTTACATTTTTACGCCCTTGTTTTGCTTTTCGTATCGCCAGATGACCCGATGGACAGACAAACATATCCGCATCTTTGTTAAATTCAAATTCATATTCTTTTTTTCGACTACCTTTTGAAACTGAAGGATTCAATTTCGATATTAATTGAATGTTTTTCCCTTTTGTATAGCTTATATTATCTTTTCCTGAATACGCTGCATCTGCAAGTATTTCTTCCACTTCCATGCCAGCATTCTCACTTTTTTCTATAAGCATTTCTAAGTATTTACCATCACTCTTTTCTCCAGTTGTAACAATTGCGCTAGTTATTATGCGTTCATCACTCATAGCTATGTGAGATTTATATCCAAAAAATGACGTATCAGCTGTTTTGTGACCTATTTTGGCATCAGCATCTTTTGATAATTGTAATTGTTCAATATCATCTTCAATTGCTTCATTTAGATAATTTAAACGTTCTTGAATCTTTGCATAAGGTCTTAACTCCGTTGAAGCGTTAACAACATCGGACAAGTTTTGGCAATACTCAATTACATCTTCTAGTAAACCGCTAGTTACTTTTTTAGGGAATTTCTCTTTATAACTTTCATCTATTTCATATATGGCTTTCCTAAGTACCTTGGATCTTTGTAATAACACCTCTCTAGCAGATTGTTGGTTATATCTTGCTTTTGTGTGCGTTGCATCTATAATTATAGTTTTGCTCTTAAGAACACCTTCATTAATTGCTATGCTCACTGTTTTTTCAATTAGTAAATCTAATAAATTCATATCTACTAATCTAAGTTTACGAAACTTAGTTAATGAACTTGGATTGATTAGATCAGTATCTTCTGGAGAAAGGTTCAAGAAATATTTAAATGAAAGATCCGTTAAAGATCTGCTTACAACATCAACATCTGAAATTTTATAGATTGTTTTTAAAAGTAAATATTTAAACATTAATATTGGATCCTTAGCGCCTCGTCATTGATCTAAGCTATAGTTTAAAAGTAGCTCATCATATACAAATGAAAAATCTACTAAGTCGTTAATTTGTCTTAAAAAATTATCTGTTGAAACTAAGATATCATATAGCTCCATATATATATTTACTAAGTACAAGTTTTTGTTGTCCCTTTATCATAATTAAGTCCTTTCACTACTTTATTTTAGTCTATATATATTAATTCGACATCGGGTAGCAAAATACTTTTTTGTATAATAAAAAAAGAATCATTATCACAATAAAAAATATGATAATGATTCTTTATAATAGTTTTTCAGTGGCCTCCTATAAAGAGTAGGGATTTTTCTATTTATTTACTATTACTTTAAACTTTTACATAATCGACTGATGATCGACGTACAAAATCCAATCTTGCCATACGAGATAATATAGCCAAAATTAAGGTTACTTTCAAGAGTTTTGGAGTGAAATTAATTTTTAAATATTGATGAGTGGATACTAATATGTATTGTTTAAACATAACTAAGCAACTCAAACTTCAGCACTAGAAATGTTTTATTATGTTCGACGACAACTTTAGACAGATATAATTCACATTATTTGTGTGTATATAAACATCAGTTATCTAAAAGTTACTTGTACAATTTCTACATTCAATTATGATACTTCTTTGATTATTATTCAAATGAGATTTTTAATCTTAATTTAATCTTGAGCTGATATTATTAAAAAGAAATAATAAATTGGAAGAAATCAAAATAATAGTGAATAGGAGAATCCATCGATGAAAAAAGAAATCCATTTAAAAAGATCACTTTATGTTTTACTTATTATATCACTGTTTGCCATAACTCTCATATCAGCACTCTCGTATAATAATATTAATAATGCAAAAGAACTTCAGCAAGATACTTATATCAATGCATTTATGCCAGTATCACAAAGCGCAGAATTCAAAGCAAATATGTTAGAGGTGAAATTGAACATAGAAATGCTTTTACGCAAAGGGTTAGATCAATCTTATATTGATAAAATCAATAAGCTCACTTCAGAAAATTTGGAAATACTTAAATTATATAGCGAGAGACAACTAGACGATCAAGAGCTGATCTTTGTTAGCACCTTAAATGAAACAAATAAAGTGAATAATGAAAGGGTTCAAATTATCTTAGTTGAAATTACTAACGGTGGACAAATTAATACTACCATGATAGAAAATTATATATTAACAAGTGATAACTTAGATCATGCCATAGATGATGCAATTGATTATGCCATAACTGATGCTGAATCTTTAAATACAGATAGTGTAATAATCGCTCAAAAAAATATTAATAACTTCTTTAGTATACTTGCTGTTGTATTGCTTGTCCTCATATTGTTGGTATTTTTTATAATCAGAAAAATAAATGCATCAATAGGAAGTATTATTTCCAGTTTTGATGTTGTTTCTAAAGGTGACTTCACCATACAAATATCAAAAGATGACAAAACAGAATTTGGTAAAATGAAAAACGCGTTATCAGAAACGGTGAGCAGTATAAAACATATGGTTAAACTTGTCGGAGAAACATCCACTTCTGTTGACACACAGGCAACTGAAGTGTTATTAATGAGTGATAAGATAAAGGAATCCACTTCAAAAGTAACTACCATAATAGAAGACGTGGCTATTGGATCATCCTCACAAAAGGAGGCTGTTGAAGCAATTCATCTCTACTTTGGTGCATTTAGCGAGAAAATCTCACATATTGTCAAAAAAATAAAAGATGTCAATATCCATACGGATATAATTAATACCGAAGCAATTCAAGGCAACGAAGAGATAAAATTATTGATATTATCAAGCAATCATTTGAGTCGTTCATTTAATGAAGTTAGTCTGAGGAATGAAGAATTAAGTAACAACATTAAGGCAATAAGAGATATAACTGGGTTACTT